>JAITMZ010000082.1 GCA_031290725.1 Spirochaetaceae bacterium | reverse complement strand
AAACCGACCTGACCCGAGCCGAAGCTGCCAGAGAAATCACCGGCGCAAAGACCGGCGATGCCCGAAAGCGTGCTGCCGAAAGGCTTGCGGGCAGTCTTTTTGCGGAGATCGACGCGGTCAAAGCACTGCTGGTGCGGACCCGGGCGGCACTGGAGGCTGAATTTGAATACCCCGAAGACGAGGAAGCGGTGGCGGCGGCTTTTGACCCGGCGGACCTGCGGCAGGCGGAACAGCGGTTGGCGGCGCTGGCGGCATCCTGGGCGGCGGAAAAGCTCTACCAGGAAGGGACACGGGTAGTACTGGCGGGGAAGACCAACGCCGGAAAATCCTCCCTGTTCAATGCGCTCCTGAAGGAAGACCGGGCCATTGTGGCGGAAAGCGCGGGCACCACCAGGGACTATCTGGAAAGCTGGGCCTCTTTTCAGGGTATTCCGGTGCGCCTTTTCGACACCGCCGGTCTCCGGGACGCCGCAGACCCGGTGGAAGCTGCCGGTGTGGCCCGCACGGAGGAACTGCTGGCCGGCGCGGAGGTGATAGTCTACCTTATGGACTGGACCCTGGGCGCGGACGACGGCGACCGGGCATTTCTGTCCGCGAAACACGATGCCCCGGTGATCGCCGTCTGGAATAAAACCGACGTCCCATCAACCCCCAGCGCTTCACACAACACCCCGTGCGGCGCTCTGGGCAACGCCCTGCGGTTAAGCGCGCGAACCGGCACGGGGATTCCCGGCCTGGCTCACGCGGTGGTACACGCCCTGGGTGCGCTTCCTGCGGGCGCCGGGGGGCAGCGGGCGTCTTTGGGGAGCGAACGGCAGAAAGATGCTGCCGATGGGGCGCTGGCGGCGGTGCGGCACGCCCTGCAGGCGGCGGGCCAGGACTTCCCCCTGGATGCGGTGGCGGAGGACATTGATGAAGCCTTGGTCTGCCTGGGGGAAATCACCGGCGAGGTCACCACCGATGACATACTGGATGCGGTGTTCTCGAAATTTTGTCTGGGAAAATAAAACAGACGGCGTTTTGGTATAACCGCTCGTCCCACGGCGGGTACTAGGTTTTGATGTGGGAATAGCCGCGAAATTTTAAACCCTGTGACCCCCCGGCAACCCTCATTAGGGGGAAATGCGATTACCCGCTTGACCCGGCCTTGATTTGTCCGTAAATCTCTAACAGTTCCGTCCGCAGTTTTCGCAGGGTCTGGACAGCCGCCCGGGAGTCATCGCCGGCGCGGTGCAGGGCGGCGGCATCTTCCAGGAGCCGTGTTCGGGCAGCCTCGATGGGCAAATTTTTGTTCCGCGTAAGGTGCTTTATGCGCTGCATGGTGTGGATGTCCCGTTCGGTGTAGACCCGCCGATTCCCCGGATCCTTGTGGGGAGAAATCGACGGAATCACCTCTTCCCAGTAACGCAGGGTGTGGGCCTTGATTCCGGTGATATCCTCAACATCCCCAATGGTGAAGGTTCTCATGTGTCCCGTTCCTTCCATTTTTTACGGCTTTCCCGTACTTCCAGAAGCACGGGAATTTGCTCAAAGGCCAAGTCGCTGCGGATTTTATTGCGAATATAGGCCAGATAGGAATCGGGGATGGCGTCGGGCTTGTTGCAGAAGGCCAAAAATCGTACCGGATTTGCACCGGCCTGTATCATGTAACGCAGCTTGAAGTGCGGCCGGCCCCCACCGGAGGGTGCGGGAAAAGCGGCGAGCCAGTCCGCCAGAGCCAGATTCACCGCCGCAGTATCGATTTTGCGGGTGAGCTGGCCGTACAGCGCCACGGCGGTTTTGAGAAGCCCCCCAATCCCCGTGCCGTCCCTGGCGGAGATGGCGCACACCGGCGCCCAGGCCATGTGGCCAAACATAATCCGCATGTCTTCCACGGCTTTTTTGAGTACCCTGGCGCCGGCCTCCTGGGTATCCCACTTGTTTAGCACAAAAATTACTCCCTTTCCCCGCTCCGCAGCCAAGGCGGCGATTTTTTTGTCCTGTTCGACGAATCCTTCGGCGGCATCGATAATCAAAAACACCACATCGCAGCGATCCAGGGTTTTGATGGCCCTGGTGACCGAGTAGTATTCCACGTTTTCGCTCACCCGTGCCTTGCGCCGAATTCCCGCGGTGTCAAGGATCTGAAAATTTCGGCCATGCCAGATGAAGCTGCCCTCTATCACGTCCCGGGTGGTCCCCGCGTAGTCGCTCACGATGGACGCCTGGGTTCCCGTGAGCCGGTTGGTCAACGTGGACTTGCCGGTGTTCGGCTTTCCCAGCACCGCCACACGGATCAGCGGGACCGGCTCTTCCGGAGGTGCGGCACTTGGCCCTGCTTCGGGGTATACGGCGCTGTCCGGGGGCGCGTCATCCGGCGGGACAGGGCCCTCTTCATCGGTGCTGTCATTTGTGGCGGCAAAACCAAGGCGGGCGGCAATCCGCTCGCACAGCTCGGGGAACCGGTCGCCGTGCTCTGCGGAGATACACAGCAGGTCGCTGAATCCGAAACGGGCGTATTCCCAGGCATTTCCTTCCAGGCGTCCCCCCTCGGTCTTGTTCACCGCCGCCAGGAGCTTGGCCGAATGGGGCCGGAGGAGCGCGATGAACTCCTCGTCTTCGGCGGTGAACCCTTCGGCGTCCAGGAGCAGCAGGATCAGCGTGGCTTGTTTCAACGCCGAGACGGTCTTTTGGGTGACCAGGGCGTCCATGGCGGCGGTTTGTTCAGCCTGGATGGCGGCCCGGGCACGGTCTTCGGCGCTTCCGTCGTGGGGCCGGACATCCGGGCGGGCCAGCTTGAAGCCCCCGGTGTCCATCAGCAGAAAAGGACAACCGTTGATGCGGGCGATTTCCCGGATGGGATCCCTGGTGACCCCAGGCGTGGGGTCAGTGATTGCCCGGCGCTTGTGCAGAAAGCGGTTGAACAGGGTGGATTTACCCACGTTAGGCCGTCCGGCGATCACCACCAGGGGCAGGGAGGATGTTTGGGTATCGTTGACCGCGTCTGAATTCATAGTGTTATGAGTATACGGTATATCGCCGGAAAATGCAAGTCGTGCGCCTGGGATTCCGCGCCCACTATAGGCGCTGCACGGGTTCTGGGGAGGGGAGCGG
>JAITMZ010000069.1 GCA_031290725.1 Spirochaetaceae bacterium | reverse complement strand
ATAAAGACCGCAGGGGAGACCAGGCGCAGGTCACCCAGCCGCCACAGCCGGGAAATCACGTCGGTCCAATAGAGAAAACCCAGATAGTAAGCTGCGGCGCGAAGGTCGTACAACTGATCCCGAAAGGAAAGGCCGGAAAAACGGGCGCACAAGGCTGTCAGGAGGATGGCGCCGGACAAGGCTGGGGGAGGCAGAAGAAAGGCTATAGCGGAAAGGGGAAGCAGGGCGCACAGTTTAATCCAGGCCGGGAGCCGGTGGACCGCCGAATTGCCCGCTTGGTAGCGGAACAAGGTGACTGTCCGGTTTTTCGAGAGGTGATTCCGGTGTTTCTGAGGGCACTTTAGCGCCATACCAGGTCTCCAATAAGGGCACCCCGCGCTTCCAGCGGGTTTCGGATCCCCCAGCGCTCCAGGGGTAGGCCGGGCAGGGCGGCGGTCTTGCCGTCAAAGACTTTTTGCCCGCGGTGCAGCACGACGAAGTGGTCCGCGAGGCCCAGGCATTTTTCTAACTCGTGGGTCAGCAAGATAAGGGTCTTGCCGGATTGGAGCAGACTTTCAGCCAAACGGTTTACCTGGAGCACCCCGTGGTAGTCCAGGTTGGCATAGGGCTCGTCCAGGATGACCGTGGAGGCGTCCATGGCGAGGATGCCCGCCACAGAGAGCCGCCGTTTTTCGCCCCCCGAGAGGGTGCGGGCGGGAAAATTCGCCTTGCCCGTGAGCCCCACGGCATCCAGGGCGTCGTCCACCCGGCGGCGGGTTTCATTTTTTGACAGTCCCAAATTTTTGGCACCGAACGCCACGTCTTCCGCCGGTGTTTCTCCCAGGATTTGGGTGTCCGCCTCCTGGAAGACCAGCCCAACGGTTCCATGGGTCTCCACCGTCCCTGAGGATGGATCCTCCAGACCCGCGATGATCAGCATCAGCAGGCTTTTCCCTGACCCGTTGGCACCGCCGACCACCAGGCACTCCCCCCTGGACACGGTGAGAGACACCCGGTCCAGAGCGACGAACCGGCCGTCCCGTGGGCGTTCCCCCTGGCCAGAATGGTTGGCCAAGGGGAAACGCTTGCACACTTCATTCAGGGCGACGGCGGGGCGAAAATCACCGGTCATGGCGGCCCGTCAATCTTCCACGGTGATATAGCGGGCCGCGATGGGGCGCAGATGTATCGTCAGGATGATGAGCAGCGCCAGTTTGAGGGCGGCGATGTGCAGGAAAGGAACCACCCCGCTCAGAATGGCCGCCTGCAGGGAGATGTGCCGGACCTGCATGAGCTGGAAAACGCCAAAAAAATACAAGATGAGCCAGGCAATGACCGCCGATACCGCAGTTTTCACGCAGCGCCGGGGAGAAGGACGCTCCGCCACGGTGGGGCGCCCCAGCATCATCCCCAAGGCAAGGCTTCCGGCGAAAAAGCCGACCAGATAACCCCCGGAGGGGGAGGCAAAGGCCGCGATGCCCCCGCCCCCGGCGAACACCGGCAGGCCGATGATCCCTGCCAGCAGGTACAGACCCACCGCGGCGGCACCCTGGACATTCCCCAAAACCGCACCGGAGAGGATGGCGATCATGTCCTTGAGCACCACGGGCACACCGCCGGGCAGGGGGATGGTCACCACGCTGCTCACGCAAATCAGCGCCGCAAAGAGGGCCACAAACACCGACCGGTTCCTCAAAACGCGCCGGGGAGTTTTTTTCTCTATTTCCATGTTTTTCCTCGTTAATGTAAACCATTTCTTTTGATTGTAGTTTACAATGGGATAACTATAAAAAAAACTAAAAATTTTGTCAAGCGCCTTGGACGCAATTCAGGAAAAAAAAGCTAATGTTTATGGCAAAATGCGCCGATAACAAAAGGGTATGAGAGTCTTCATTGGTTTATACAGGGGTTTTTCATCCGGCACCAGGATGCCGAAAAGGATAGGGAAGCGGATTTTGCTTTTCACGGCGTTTTTTTGCCTGAGCGCTTCCGGCCTTTTCGCCGCGGACAGCCCGTCCATTTCCTCCGGTGCGGCTGTCCTGGAGCATGTGGTCCAGGCAGGGGAAACCCTGTATTCCATCGCCCGGTTATACGGATTGGCCATGGATGAACTGTGCACGCTGAACAACATACGCAATTCGTCGATGGTGAAGACCGGACAACGGCTGATTCTGCGGGAAAAGGACGTCGGGTCAACCGAAAGCACCTACCGGGGATACACGGTACAGCCCGGAGACACGATCTACAGTCTGGCCAGGGTGAACGACATTTCGGTGGAACAGCTCATCGCCGTCAACAAGCTGGGGGCCGGGGCGTCCATCAGGGTGGGGCAGACCATCCGGATTCCCGGTACCGCCGACAAAGCCGCATTGTCTTCACCGTCCCAGACCAGAAACAGCCAGATCATGCCGACCAGACCGGGCAATTCCCAGGTACAATGGCCTGTACAGGCTACCTCGGTGACCTATGTGAAGGGGAAAATCTCCGGGGTGCAGCTTGCATCGGCGGGAAACGCCAACGTGTCTTCCATGAGCGGCGGTACAGTGGTCTATAGCGGCGAATACCGGGGATTCGGCAACACGGTCTTTGTGCAAGGCGCGGCGGGGCTGGTATATGCCTACACCGGACTGGACAGTATCTATGTGACCAACGGTAACCGGGTATCCTTCGGCGACACCCTGGGGATTGCCGATGGACGCCTCACCTTCATGGTCTACCGGAACGGTTCTCCGATGGACCCCGCCGCCGCACCTCGGGAATAATCTGTGGGTTCCATCGCAGTGGTGGCGGAGATCGGCACGGCCCACGGCGGCTCCCTGCACAAAGCACGGGAACTCATTCGTGCGGCCGCCGACGCCGGAGCGGATTACGTCAAATTTCAGTGGGTCTACGCCCGGGAAATCCTTCACCCAAAAACCGGCGGCGTGCCCCTCCCCGGCGGCACGGTTCCTCTGTATGAGCGGTTCCGCCGCCTTGAGGTGCCTCCAGACTTTTTCGCCGCGCTTCGGGACTATGCCCGGGAGCGGGGCTGCGGTTTTATCTGCTCGCCCTTCGGTTTGCAAAGCCTGGCGGAACTGCTGGCCATTGAACCGGATGCCGTGAAGATCGCCTCCCCGGAGTTGAACCATTATCCGCTGCTGGAAGCCCTGTCCCGGCATAATGCGGGGCTGGCCGCTGCAGGTAAGCCCCCGGTACCGG
>JAITMZ010000192.1 GCA_031290725.1 Spirochaetaceae bacterium | reverse complement strand
CTGCTCCTGGTGTTCGGCGTGATGGCCGCGCAGTACGAGTCCTTCCGGGACCCTTTTATCAACTTTTGTACGATACCGCTCATTCTGATTGGCGTGGTTCTCATCCACATCATCACCGGTCAGGCCATGAACGCCTTCACCATGATGGGTTTCGTGATGCTCGCGGGCATCGTCGTCAATAACGGCATCATCCTGGTGGATTACACGAACATCCTCGTGTGGCAGGGGATGCCGGTAGCGGAGGCCTGCCTGGAAGCCGGCGCCACCCGCTTCCGCCCTGTGCTGATGACGGCCCTCACCACCATGCTGGGTCTGGCACCCATGGCGTTCTTCCCCGGCAAGTCCTCCGGCATGACCTCCCCCATCGGGCTTGCGGTCTTCGGGGGGCTGGCGTCGGCCACGGTGATCACGTTGTTCTTTGTGCCGGTGCTCTACTCGCTGGTGAACGGGAGGCGAGCGAATGAGCAGTGAGCAATGGAGGAAGGGGGGAGGAAGCCTCCGGCGTGGCCGGGGGCTTTTTTGTGGGCAGGGGCTGGGAAGGAGGCTCACGCGGAGGCGCGGAGAGGGGATTAAATTTTTACTCTGTGGTCTCTGTGCCTCTGTGGGAAACTTCCTTCCTCTGTGGGAAATTATGAGGAATGTCCCATAGTATCTCCGTGCATATTGACACATCCCGTTCCGTCTGCTATAATACCCGTGGAGGCTTACTATGGAAGTTCGTGTTCGTTACGCGCCGTCCCCCACGGGGATGCAGCACATCGGCGGGGTTCGTACCGCCCTGTTCAACTATCTCTTTGCCCGCTCCAGGGGCGGCAAGTTTCTCCTGCGGCTGGAAGACACCGACCGCACCCGCTACGGTGCGGAATATGAGCAAAATCTCTTTGACACCCTGGACTGGCTGGGAATCGCCTGGGACGAAGGCCCGGACAAGGGCGGCCCCTACGCGCCCTACATCCAGTCCCAACGATTTGACCTGTATCGCAAGCACGCCTTCGAGCTGGTGGAAAAAAGCGTGGCTTACCATTGTTTCTGCGACGTCGAGCGGCTGGAGCGGATTCGCACTATCCAGACCATGAACAAAATGCCCCCCGGCTATGACCGCGCCTGCCGCAGTCTGACGGGCGAGGAAGTGGCCGCCAACCTGGCCGCCGGAAAACCCTCGGTGATCCGCCTCAAGGTGCCGTTGGAAGGGGTCACCCGCTTCACCGACGCCATCCTGGGGGACATCGAATGGAAAAACGAGGACGTCAACCCCGACCCGGTGCTTCTCAAGAGCGACGGCTTCCCCACCTATCATCTTGCCAACATAGTGGACGATCATTTTATGAAGATCACCCACGTGATGCGCGCCCAGGAGTGGGTACCCTCCACCCCCCTCCACGTGCTCATGTACCAGGCTTTCGGCTGGGTCCCCCCAACGTTCTGTCATCTCCCCATGGTCATGGGTTCGGACGGACAAAAACTCTCCAAGCGGCACGGCGCCACCAGCGTCAACGAGTTTCGCAGCAAGGGTTATCTCCCCCAGGCTATCGTGAACTACATAGCCATGGTGGGTGCCTCCTACGAGGAGGGCCGGGACATGTACCCCCTGGACGACCTGGAGCGCCTCTTTTCCCTGGAACACCTGAACAAAGCTCCGGCGGTATTTGACTACAAAAAACTGGAATGGTTTAACGGTCAATACATCCGCCTTCTGGAGGATGCCGACTTGGCCGCCCTGCTGGAACCCTTTTTGGAAAAAGCCGGTCTTCCGATGGATGCGGTCCGGCAAAAACTGCCCGAAATTCTTCCTTTAATAAAGGAGCGGCTGCATTTTCTCACCGAAGCGCCGGAGATGGTGAGCTTCCTGTTCAAAGAGCCGGCGGTGCCCCCCGTGGAGGAGCTGATACCCAAAAAGCTGGACAGGGAGCGCACGAAGGCGGCCCTGGAAGCGGCTATCGGCTTTGTGCAAAAAGCGGCGGCGCTTGACCACGAGACTGCGGAACAGCTCGCCCGGGACACGGCGGAGAAGCTCGGCCTAAAGCTTGGCGACTTCATGATGCCCATACGTCTGGCGGTTACCGGCAGCCGCATCAGCCCGCCCCTCATCGGCTCCCTGGCGGCGCTTGGTGCGGACAAGGCCGTGGCGCGCGTACAACGGGCTCTGGCGGAACGATTTTAACGGCGGCGGTCGGATACAGAATATGGTACATTTTTAATCGGAACACCTCAAGAAACTGAAATTTTTAGAGGTGCCCCCTATCGGGTTAAAAACGGCGGTTTATGGCGATTATTATTGAACACAGCAAGCGCAAAAGCGAAATTCTCGAAAAATCCCTGGATGTATTTGTGGAAGAGGGTTTTAAAAATGCGACTTTTCAAAAAATCGCCGGCCGGTGCGGCATTACCCGCACAACCCTCTACACATACTTTAAGGATAAACGGGACGTCTTTATGGGCAGTATCCGGCAGCTTACCAAAACCATTGAAACAAAACTAAAAGTGATCGCCGTCTCGCCCGAACTGAGCTGCATGGAAAAATTGCGTTCCACCATGTATCTGATCATTGACAACTGCCTGGCCAACCGCAAATTATGTATCGTCCTTCTGGATTATCTGGTAGAGCTGCAAAAATCCGGCAAAAATCCCAACGAGCGGGTAAAACGCCGGGTGCTCCGCCTGCGGCACATCCTGTCCAGCATCATCATCGAGGGGCAAAAGTGCGGGGAATTTCACCGGACAAACGTAAAAGACACGGACGAATTGTTCTATGCGCTGGTGGAAGCGGCGATTTTTCGTCTGGCGGTACTGGCGATCCGTGAAACGAAGGATATCCGAACCGCCATCGACGCCGCAGTGGGCAATTTAGCAGTGGACAACTTAAAGGAACTTAAATAGACACTGCCCCGGGATTCTAAAGTTTGTCCCCAAAATGCCGATGTAAGGGTAAGGGAAGTCTTGGTTTATCCTCATTAGGATAAATCAACGCCGTCCAAGGGGAATATATGGGAAACAGCTCGGGTTATAACGCCTATCGGGATACGGCTATTCTGACCGCAAGTCAAAGTACGCTTATTTTGCTCTTGTATGATGAAGCGATTCGGCAAATACATGCTGCGCTCGCAAAAATCGATGACAACGGCAAAGTGAATATCACCAATTTGGAACGTTATAACGCCCATGTGGTAAAAACCCAGGAAATTGTAAGCGAATTGATGACCTCCCTGGATATAGAAGCGGGAGGTGAAATCGCAAAAAACCTCTTGGCCCTGTATGTGTATTTCAATCACGAACTCCTTGAAGCGGGGATCAACACCAACAAAGAAAAACTGGCCTTTGTCTGTGACATGATAAC
>JAITMZ010000147.1 GCA_031290725.1 Spirochaetaceae bacterium | reverse complement strand
GGATGGATTTTTTCAAACCGGTGATGAAACGCCACAATATCTTCAAAGCTCGCGGCCTCTTTTTCAGTATACTCCGCCAGCGCTTCCCTGACCGCAGAACGTACCAGAGAAGGCGGCGTGGTCTCCGTATCGCCCACCATATTTTGCCGGGCCTTGTAATCCCCCACTTTGAACCAGTCTTTTTTTGAATCCGATGTGCTGCTTTTTACTATTCTATGAAACTCTTTGATGATTTCCTCGGACAATACCGCGTCAGCCGATGAAAGCATATAATCGAAACAGGCAAAATGATTCGCGGTTTCAATAATATCGTCCACATTTGCCGTTTCGCCAGACGCAACGCTTATGGTGTTTGTTTCAAACAGGTACCGCGTCTGTTCTTCACTCAACCGGCTTCCCTCTATGCGGTTTGAGTTATAGCACAGTTTAATTTGCGTCAGGTGATACATACCGCCTTTGAGCCGCATTTCGCGTTCTTCTCGCAGGCGGACCAGGAGATTTGGAATCATAGCCCTCATCACTCAAATTATACAATCTATACACCGGCGCGTCAAGAGGAGGGCGCCGCAAAATCGCTTTTTCATGTTTTTTCTGGGTCACCAGGCCGGGTATCTTGCAAAAATGCAAATGTTTGTTTTTTCATAATTTCAACAATTTTTTAGAAAACTATTGACAAACAAAAAATTCCGTGTTATAGTATTTTCGTTGGGTGTGTTTAGCGGTTGCAAAAATGTTTTAGTCTACGGGTATACTCTGCCCGGGGGGACATAGCCATGATGGAACGACTATACGGGATTCGCGGCGCGGTGGGGTGCAAAAATACGGCGGATGCGATTTTGACCGCCGTTGACCGCCTGTGTTCGCGGCTTTTTGCGGCAAATTCCCTGTCGGCTGACAAAATCGTGTCGATTCAGTGGACAATCACCCCAGACCTTACCGCTATGAACCCTGCCACAGCGCTTCGGCGATCCTCCGCGGCCTCCGTGGCGGCTGGGTGCGCTCTCTTTTGTGCCGCTGAACCGGTGATCGCCGGCGGTACACCGGGGATGCTCCGTGTTCTGGTCACCGCCTACCTCCCCGCCGGCTCCCGCCCTGTCCCGGTATACATCGACGGCGCCGAGAAGCTGCGTCCCGACCTGGTGTCCCCGGAGAGTGCGGGATGAGCGCCGCGATTGACCGGGAAATCCTCACGCCTGCTCTCCGCAGCGACCCGTATTTCACCGGCGGCATCTTTCCGGATGCGCCCCTGGCCCCCCGTACCACCATCCGTATCGGCGGTACCGCGGCGCTCCTGGTGGAACCGGACACCGTCACCGCGCTGGAAGCCTGCGTGCGTGTGCTGCGTGCCCTGGAGGCGCCGTTTTTCATCCTGGGCGGCGGCTCCAACATCGTCTTCCCCGACGGCCCCCTGGACCGCGTTGTGGTTTCCGTGTCTGCGCTCTCGGCCATATCGCTCGAATCGGCGGCAAACACTGCGGTCCCATACGGCTCGATGCCGGACAAGGCGATAACGAACGGTACGGCGGCGGATGGCGCGGCGCCGGGTGCGATGGTACTTCACTGCGGTGCGGGGTGCCCCACGGATGAAGCGGCGGACTTCTGCCTGGCCCACAATCTGGCCGGTCTAGAATCCTTCACGGCCATCCCCGGTACCATCGGCGGCGCCGTCTACATGAACGCCCGCTGCTATGACCATCAAATCAGCGACGTGCTGGAGTGGGTAGACCACTTCCCCGGCGTGGGTGGCGGAGGCGGCTCCCCCAATCCCTTGCCGCGTCCCTGGGCTCCCCTGCGGCTTTGCGTGGGAAATCCCTCCGGGCACTCCGGTTGGTCCTACAAAAAATCCCCCTTCCAGCCCTCCGGTTCCTGCGGCGGAGACGTCATTCTGGGTGCGGCGTTCCGTGTACGTGTCGGCGCCGATCCGGAGCGGGCCGCCTGGTGCCGGGCAGACCGGGAAGCCAGGGGACACTTCCGGCTGCCGTCGGCGGGGAGCGTATTCAAAAACAGCCGCCTGGCGGGGAAGCCATCGGGGCAGCTCGTCGACCAGGCGGGGCTGAAGGGCGCGGTGTCCGGTGGTGCGCAGATCGCCCCCTGGCACGGCAACATCATCGTAAACACTGGCGGCGCCACCGCGGCGGACGTGCGGGCACTGGTTGCACTGGCAAAAGAGGCGGTGCGGAAAAACACCGGGGTGACCCTGGAGGAAGAGATTGTGTTTGTATAATCGGAACTGTGGGTGATTTACGAAATCATTTACATTGTATAATCCGAAACCGGGCGTTTTAAATTGAGGCGGCTTATACCATATGTTTATATGACGTCATATGGCTTGACAAAGAACGCACAACTCGAATATACTAAAACCAGGAGGCGCAATTATGCGTTATACGAAAATCGGCCGCACGGACATCAATGCTTCCGTGGTGGCTTTGGGCACCTGGGCGATGGCCGGCGACAGCAACTGGGGCTCCAGTGACGACAAGGAATCCATCGAGGTGATTCACCGGGCGATTGACCTGGGGATCAACCTGATCGATACCGCACCGGCCTACGGTTTTGGGCACAGCGAGGAAGTGCTGGGACAGGCGCTGGCGGGCAAACGGGACAAGGTGTTCGTGTCCACCAAGTGCGGCCTGCGCTGGGACGCCGACTCGGGGTACGTACAGATGGAGCGGGACGGCGTCGTGCTTCGCCGGGTGCTCACCCCGGACTCGATACGCCTGGAGGTGGAACGGTCTTTGAAAAACCTGAAAACCGATTACATCGACATCTACATCACCCATTGGCAGACCATGAGCGGCTTTGATCCCGCCATCGCGGTGACCATGCAGACCCTGCTGGAGTTGAAGAAAGCCGGCAAAATTCGCGGCATCGGCATTGCCAACGTCACTGCGGACCAGATCAAAGAGTACGCCGCCCAGGGCCAACTGGACCTGGTGCAAAACAAGTACAGCATGCTGGACCGGGACGCCCAAAAGGACATCCTGCAGCTCTGCGCGGACAAGGGTGTCACTTTCCAGCCCTACTCGCCCCTGGAGCGGGGCATCCTGGCGGGCAAAATCACCGCGGACACCCAGGTCACCGGCCGCGCCCGGGCCGCAAACAAATGGTACCTGCCGGAAAACCGCGCCAAGGTGCTGGCCATGCTGGACAAGATGCGCCCCCTCTGCGGGAAATACCAATGCAGCCTCTCCGCCCTGGTAGTGGCCTGGACAGCGGCCCAGTCGCCCAACATAAATGTCCTGTGCGGCTCCCGTCACCTGGCGCAGATACAGGAAAATGCCGACGGCGGCAACGTGCCCCTGGATCCGGCGGACATCCGCGCCATGGACAACTGCCTGAATACCGTGCTGGCCTAGATGCCATGCAGGTATTGTTCTACCTCGACATCCGCATCCTCGCGTCCCAGGCCGACCGTCTGGCGGAACAGATCACCCCCAGCCGCCGGGAGCAGACGGCGCGCCTCCGGGGTGAGCAGGACCGCCTGCGGAGTCTCGCCGCCGGCCTTTTTCTGGCACACTTGGCAGCAGGCCAAGAGGTACTGTACGGCGAGCGCGGAAAGCCATATCTTTCCGGCGGACCCCACTTTAACCTGTCCCACTCCGGAGACTTTATTTGCTGTGCCGTATCTGACTCGCCGGTGGGGGTTGACCTGGAGTTTCGCCGTGGAAAAGCCCGGAATTTTACGATGATGGCCCGCCGCGCCTTCCATCCGGAGGAACAGGCGTTTTTTTTCCGCCATCCCGGAGAAAAAACCTTCCTGGACATCTGGACTTTGAAGGAAAGCCGGATAAAGATGACCGGCACCGGTTTTTCCACCCCCCCCGCGTCATTTTCCGCGCTCCCCGATGACGCGGCCCTTTCAGGCCCGCTCTTGCCCGGCACCTGGGAAAAGATTATCGCCGGGCAACACTGCTCCTTCCGCCGCTGGGATGCGCTGCCCGGCTACAGTCTCGCCGCCTGTTCCGCCGCCCCCGATCCCTGGGAAATCCACGAATTCAACGAAATTCTAGCCGCGAATCTCACACCGTGACAGACCGGTATTTCGCGTCCAAGGCGAGCACTTCCCCGATGGTTTCCGGCCGGTCAGTAGCGGCCGCGTCCAAGGCCGCGCCCACCAGGGAGGCGAAATCGGTGAAACGAATACGGCCCTGCAAAAAAGCCTGCACGGCGATCTCGTTGGCCGCATTGTAGGCGATGCAGGATCCCAAGCCGGCTTCCGCCGCCCGGTAGGCTAGACCCAGCAGAGGAAAATCGTCGAACCGGGGCGGAAAAAACGTGAGTTCCTGGCCGGCCAAATCCAGTATCTCCAGGTCATTGGACACCGTTTCCGGGAAAAGCAGGGCGTTCATGAGGGGATGCCGCATATCGGGCCGGGAAAGCTGGGCGTAGAGCACCCCGTCCACGGTGCGGATCAGGGAATGGACGATGCTCTGGGGGTGGACCAGCACCTTGATTTTGTCCGGCTCCATGCCGAACAGATACCGCGCTTCGATCACCTCCAGCCCCTTGTTTGCCAAAGTTGCCGAGTCGATGGTGATCTTGGCCCCCATGTTCCAGGTGGGATGCTTCAGGGCGTCGGCGGCGCGGATCTCCGTAAATTTTGCCTTGTCCAGAGTCCGAAAAGGCCCCCCGGATGCGGTGAGGATGATCTCCGCAGCCTCCGCCGACGAGCGCCGCAGCAGATGGAACACCGCCGAGTGCTCCGAATCCACCGGGATGACTTTCCGCCCTTGTTTTGCCGCCAGGTCCAGCACCAGCGGCCCCGCCATGACGATGGTTTCCTTGTTGGCCAGGGCCAG
>JAITMZ010000047.1 GCA_031290725.1 Spirochaetaceae bacterium | reverse complement strand
AACTGGCGAGCGTAACGATACCCAACAGCGTTACCTCCATCGGGAAGAATGCGTTTTACAGTAATAAACTGACCGGCGTAACAATACCCAATAGCGTTACTTCCATCGGGTTTCGGGCGTTTTATGAGAATCAACTGACGAGCGTAGCGATACCCAACAGCGTTACCTCCATCGGGGCAGATGCGTTTCGTGAAAATCAACTGACGAGCGTAACGATACCCAACAGCGTTACCTCCATCGGGAAGAATGCGTTTTACAGTAATAAACTGACGAGCGTAACAATACCCAACAGCGTTACTTCTATCAGCAAGGGTGCATTTGGCAATAACCACTTGGTTAGTGCGACTTTGCCAGCCAATTTAGAATTAAACGGCGCGTTTCCCAATACTATCGAGAATCTATATATTTACAATGGCAGGAAACGGGGAACCTATACTGTGGGGACGATTACCCAATAGGCACGGGGGGAGAAGCGGAGTGACTATTAGACGATATGAAAAATAAACCGCTAGAGCGCATAGAGGAGCGTTGCTCCCTGTTCTTGGCAGAAAAATAAGAGAAAAGGGGTGTGGATGAAGTACGGTACAACTGTCCCGATTGAAAAGGTAAAAGATTATAAAAAGGAATTCTCCATGAAGACGGATGATGCTGATAAAAATTTCCCTAATCCTCA
Source organism: Spirochaetaceae bacterium (assembly GCA_031290725.1). Lineage (GTDB taxonomy): Bacteria > Spirochaetota > Spirochaetia > Treponematales > Treponemataceae > JAISTZ01. The sequence goes on along the minus strand of JAITMZ010000047.1, from coordinate 7,254 downwards.
TCAAGAGGTTTGTGATGCCTCCATATGCAAGCAGGCGAAAGCACTCAAGCAAGCTTTGGATATACGCAAGTTTGAAATTGGCTTATATTGGACTCGCACTGCCTATTTTTCCGCATTTATTACCTTGGATTTCGCAGGGTACTTTGAAATACTAAAGGCCGGAAATGGAGCACTTTGTGAAATGAAACCACAATTACTTTCTATCTCCGCTGTTCTTGGTTTCATTTTATCCCTATGTTGGTTTTTGGTTAATAAAGCGTCAAAATACTGGCAGGAAAACTGGGAACACCATGTGTATTTACTGGAAGATGAGGTAATGGGACCATTGTATAAGACGCAATATGAAGTAAAATCGGAAAAGTGCATATTTAAACAGGTTCTATCAGAATCTGAATACTCTATCAGCAAAATTAATCAATTGCTTTCGTTTATAGTTCTGCTTATTTGGGGATTTTTGTTTTTGTATACTATATATAAAATATTACTGCTGAATCACATATTGAGTTTATGCACAAAGTTTAAAACCTTTGGAGCAATATTATTTTGTATAGTAATTTTCATGCTTTTAGTGGCTTTCAGTACCATATTTGCTTGTTGTTGTAAGTCATCAAATAAAGAAACAAGAAAAGAGTTCACTATGCGTAAAAAAATAATAGACTGAGGCTTATTTTTTCGAAGCTACTGGGAAGGCGCAACAGGCGGTCTCCGTGAGGGAGGCCGCCTTTGTTTTTGTGCAGGGCACGGACGAACATGCCTACCGACAAGCCCTCCATTGCGCACGGGCGAGGATAGCCACTGGCCGCAAAGCGGAACAGCGCCCGCTGGGGCTTCACGAGGAGCCCACCGGGGGGCTTGGGAACCCGTAGGTACCGAGAATGACTGGCGAGGGGCGCTGGGAAGGCGCGGCGCGGGCGGGCTCCGTAGGAGGCCGCCTTTGAGGGTCGCTGGGCTGGCGCAGGGCGCTGGGAAGGCGGGCTGGGAACCCGTAGGCACGAGGGGCGCTGGGGAGGCGCAGGGGGCGGGCTCCGGGGACGGAGGCCGCCTTTGTGGGTCGCTGGGATAGCGAGGCTCGCTGGGCTGGCGCGGGCGGGCTCCGGGGATGGAGGCCGCCTTTGTGTATGCAAGGCGCAGGACAAGGGTGAACGTGCCCCTCCCGACAAGCCCGCCAATATGACATCAAGCGATACCCCTTGTATATCTTTCCCACGATGCGGTATACTGTACTTGGAGAATATCGCCCATGAAACATCGAATCCTTCTGTCCGCCCTCTGCGCCCTCCTGTTTGCCCAGCCGATGGCCTTTGCGCGGGGCAAAACCGACCAACCCGCGCCTTCACCGGTGCGTATATCCGCCCTGGCCGGGCCGTCGAGCATCCCCCTGGCCTGGCTGTTTGATGTGCCCCCGATACTGGAGGGCACCCCGTGCATCTTTGAGGTGGCCGCCGGGCCTGACCTGCTGCTGCCCCGGCTGGTGAAGGGCGACGTGGACGTGGGTGTGCTGCCGGTGAACGTGGCCGCCCGGGCCTACATCGCAGGGAACGGCGTGGTGGTGCTGGCTGCGGTGATTGGTGAGGGTATGCTCAGCCTGGTGACCGCCGACCCCTCCGTGTCCTCCCTGGCCGACCTGAGGGGCAAGGTGGTCAATGTGGCCGGACAGGGAGCCACTCCGGAATACGTATTCCGCTATCTCCTCCGGACTGCCGGAATCCACGCCGACGTGCGGAGACCCGACGCGGTGCAGCTCGACTTTTCCCTGCCCACCGCAGAGCTGGCCCCGGCGCTTCTGGCCGGCAAAATCGGCTATGCGGTGCTGCCGGAGCCCTTCGCCACAGTGGTGACCGCCAACACCGCCTTCCGCCGCGCCGTTGACCTGCAGTCCCTGTTTGCCGCCGCGCAGAGTACACCGGGTGCGCAGTACCCAATGACCGCCCTGGTGGTGCGTGCGGACTTTGCGGCTGAGCGTCCCGACACGGTTCGCCTGTTCCTGGCCGCACTGGAGGACGCCGTGGCCCGCACGGTGGCCCGGAACGACGAGACGGGGTCACTGGCGGCCAAACACGGTCTGGGCATTCCGGCGGCGCTTGCCGCAGCGTCCATCCCCCGGTCGGCCTTTGTATACCGGAGCGCCGCCGACGCCCGGCCTGGAGTTGAGCGGTTCCTGGGCATTGTGAAGGAAAACGGCGGGGCGGACGAAAATTTGCCGGACAGCGGCTTCTACTTCCGGTAACACAAAGGGCGGGCAGTGTATGGATAAACGAAACTGGCTGACTGGCAGCGCCGCCATGCCGGTGCTGTCGGCGTTGGTGCTGCTGGTCCTGTGGCAGGCCGCGTCGCAGGTGATAGCCCAGCCGCTGATCCTGCCCGCACCCACGGCGGTACTGGGCTTTCTGGTGTCCCATCTGGGGGACAGGGCTTTCCTGGGGCACTTTGCCGCGAGCCTGGCCCGTGTTGCTGCCGCCATTGCGGTGACCATGACCCTGGGGACGGCATTGGGCATTCTATCGGGTCTCCACGATGGGTTTCGCTCATTCATCGCCGTGCCGCTGGCCCTGGTTCGCTCTGTGCCGATGACGGCGATCATCCTGGCGGCGGTGTTCTGGTTCGGAGCGGCCATGCTTCCCGTCTTTGTGGCGGTACTCATGACCCTGCCGGTGCTGTGCGACGCTGTTTCCCAGGGCGTCCGTTCGGTGCCCCGCCGTCTGCTGGACATGGCCCGGGTCTACGGCTTCTCTCGTCGGACGGTGCTCACTCAGGTTTACCTTCCCGGCATACGGGACCACTTTTTGGCGGGAACCCGCACGGTTTTGGGCATGAGCTGGAAGGTGGTGGTGGCCGGGGAAACCCTGGCGCTGCCCCGCTGGGGTGCAGGGGCGTTACTGTACGGTGCCAAGGTGCGTCTGGAAACCGCCGGTGTCTTCGCCATCGCCCTGATGATGACTGTCCTCTGCGTGGCGATGGAGGGTTTGCTGGGGGACCGCCGTGGACGCCCCTGAATCGCCGGTCCGGGTGGAGGGACTGTGCATAACCCGCGGCGGGCACCAACTGTACCGCAGCTTCTCCGTCGCTTTCGCCGCGGGTACCGTGACGGCGATCATCGCGGCTTCCGGGCGGGGAAAGACCACGCTGCTGGACTGCATCGCCCGTCTCCTGACGCCGGATGCGGGCCGGGTGACCGCTCCGTTCCGGGTGGCGTATCTGTTCCAGGAACCCCTGCTTCTGCCCTGGCGGACAGTGCGTGAGAATGTGCTGCTGGTGAGCGACGGGCCGGAGGCGGCCCGCTGTCTGGCCTTATCGGGTCTGACGGACAAATCCGCCCGCTATCCCGCTGAACTGTCCGGAGGCGAACAGCAACGGGCCGCTTTTGCCCGTGCCCTGGCCTGCCGCGCCCCGGTGATGCTCCTGGACGAGGCCTTTCAATCCCTGGACGTACCGGTGAAGCTGGCCATGATGGAACAAACCCGCATCCATATCGCTGCCCGGGCACGCACGGCCATCCTGGTGACCCACGACATCCGTGAAGCCCTCTGTCTGGCTGCCCGAATCCTGGTACTCACCGGTGAGCCCGTGACCATCGCCCGTGACCTGGCGATCCCGGTAATCCCGGTGGGGGAACCATTGGCCGAACGCTACATTCGCCCACCTCCGGAGATTGCCGAAATCGAGGCGGATATTCTGGGGGTGTTAAAAACGCACTGATGTATCCAGCGGCGCGGCCCTAAAGGACCTGCCCCCGTTTTTCAAAGGAAGGCATAGCGGCGAGCAGGGCCTTGGTGTAGGGATGCCGGGGATGGTTCAGAATTTCCTCCGGCGGGCCGTGTTCCACAAACTCTCCGTTGTACATCATGTGCATATCACCGCACATACGCTTCAGCAGGGTCCAGTCGTGGGAAATCAGGAGCAGGGCCGAGCCCCGTTCACGGGTGAGGGTCTCCAAAAGTACGGCGATGTCGTCACGGATGCCCGGATCCAAGGATGCGGTGGGTTCGTCGGCGATCACCAGGGGGGGGCGGTGGACCACCGCCTGGGCAATCACCACCCGTTGCTGCATGCCCCCTGAAAGCTCGTGGGGATAGCGCTTCAAAAAGCCGTCGGTGTCCGGCAGCCCCACCTCACGGAATATCGCCCGGGTGTGTTCCCGCCGCTCCTTCCGGGATTTCATGCCGCACAGGGCCAGCCGCTCTTCAACCTGGCTGCCCACGCTCATCAAGGGATTCAGGGCGGTTTGGGGGTCCTGGAAGATAAAGCCGGTCTGCCGGGCCAGGAAGGCGGATCGCGCCCGCCCCTTATCCGTCCCCCGGGTCGTTACGTCCCGGCCATCGTAGAGTACCCGGCCGTCGATCATCGTCATGTTTCCCGGCAGGAGGCCCAGGAGCGACAGGGCAAGGGTAGTCTTCCCCGCGCCGGATTCACCGGCGATACCCACGCACCGACCGCGTTCAAGGGTGAGAAAAACGCCCCTCACTACCGGACGGGGCATGACTCCGGGGGATTCCATCACCCCCACCGAGAGTCCACGGGCTTCAAGAAGATACATGGGGTCAGTGTAGCACAAGCGGCGATAAAAGACTAGTCATTGGCCTCCGATTTCGGTATACTTGTTTTCATGCGGCACTCCGTCTCCCCGGCATTGATCCTCTCCGTACACCCTACCCTGGCGGGGCACCGGGTGGTCACACTCCTGGGGCCGGAACGGGGGGTGTATCAGGCCATGCTCTTCGGCGGGACAAAAAGCAAACTCCGCGCGCTGGTGTCCCCTTGGCATACCGGGACGGTGTGGCTCTACGACGACCATAAAATCGACCTGCCCAAGATTACCGACTTTGATCCCGCTTCATTCCGGCCGGGGATTCGGGAAAGCCTCTACAACACCTGGGCCGCATCCCTGGCCAGCGAACTGGTGATCCAAACCCGGGCATCCGGTGAGTATGGCCGCTGCTGGATCCTGGTGAATGCCTTCCTGGACGGCATGGACGGTGCGGAACACAATGATCTCCGGCCCGCGCTGCTCCGCTTTCTGTGGCGCTATCTGGGTCTGCTGGGGGTGCGTCCCGGCACGGGTGTCTGTGTGCGCTGTGAAACAGCCCTGGGCGGCGGGGTTTACGCGCCGGGGGAAAGCGGCTTTGTGTGTGCGGCTTGCGGGGGAGGCAGGGAGGCGCCGGCAGGGGGCTTGGCGGTGAGCGATTCGGCCTTGGGATACCTCCGGGCGGTGTCCACGGCGCGGCCCGGGGCGGCGCGGGTACTGGTACTGGCGGCGGGCGACCAGGAAAGCCTCCGGGCGCTGCTGTTTTATCTTATCCAGCAGGCGGTGGGTGGGCTGAAGACCCTGGAAACCGGGCGGGATGTACTCTAACAGCCTGTAGTGTCAGTAAATGAGCTGGCGGCGGCAATATGTATATAAAAATAGAATTTTAATGCGCTCGCCCTTGTTTCTGGGCTCCTTCTGCCTTGACATGAACAGCAGATTTATAGTATAGTATACTATAGTTATCGTATATGCGGCACGGAAAGTAGGTTAGTGGCTATACCGCCAGGTTTGGGACCTGGATGTCGGGGGTTCGAATCCCCCCTTTCCGAATTGTAGGGAGAACAGGCCGGCGTCTCCTCTCCGCCGCCTTTTTTCGCACATTTTTCGCAAAAATACGCATTTTTTCCCATTTTCCCCTTGAAAAAAACTTTTTTTCGTGCTATACTGTCCCTATGACTAGCTGGAAGGGATGTACTTTAAAAATGCGTTTTTGAGTTTGCGAATAAGTAGTCGTCAGATTACTTGCGAAAAATTTTGTAAGGAGGCAGCCAAATGGAATTGGCGCGTTGTGGAATCGTCGGTTTCGGGTTATATTTGCCCGAGCCGTATCGTGATTTTAATGAATTGGCGAGACTGACCGGTGCCTCGCCTGAGGTGGTACGGGATAAGTTCGGCCTGGAGGGATTGCATTATCCCGGCCCGGACGATCACACCAGTGTTATGTCCATCAGGGCGGCTGAGAAATGTCTTGAAAATACCGGGGTTGATCCGCTCACTATCGACCTGATTATTTATTACGGTGAAACCTGGGGTGACTACCCGGTGTACTCCATCGGGCCGGCGGTGCAGCACGCTATCGGCGCCACCAATGCGTGGTGCTACAACATCGAATGCCGCTGTGGTTCGGCAATTCCGGCTATGGAACAGGCGAAGAAGTACATCCAAACCGAAGAGGGTGTCAAGACGGTGATGGTGGTGGGTGCCTATCGAAATACCGACTTCGTCGACTACCAGAACCGTGGTATCTCGTTCTTCTACGACCTTGGCAGCGGCGGCGCGGCGGCCATCATTCAGAAGGATTGGCCGGAACGGGAAGTCTTGGGCTGCGCGGAGATCACCGATGGATCGTTCCACGATGCCCTCATCGTGCCCGGCGGCGGCACCCGGACTCCCTTCACCAGCGCGAATGCCGACGATCAGGCCCTCCACCACTGGTTCTTGGCTGATCCGGACGGCTTCCGTGACCGCCTCGGCAAAGTAACCTTTGTCAATTTGGTCAAAACTCTGGAACGGGCATTGGCTAAGTCGGGCAATACCCTTGCGGATATTGATTATTACATCCCCATGCATTTGAATACCAGGGGTCACGCCACGATCTGTGAAATGGTGGGCGTTCCGCTAGAGAAAGCCTATTATCTGAGTAAATACGGGCACGTTGGCCAGCTCGATCCCCTTTTAGGAATGGCATTAGCCGAATCGGAAGGCAAGATTAAAAAGGGCGATCTGGTGGGCCTCAGCATCATGGGCATCAGCTATACCTGGTGCGGAGCCGCCGTCCGCTGGTAATGAAGAACCCCGCTGCAAGCAGCGGAGTAGCTTCGTCGAATAGGAAATTTATTAGACTGCCGGGGTATGTACCCCGGTCTCCAATCACAGGAGCACATCATGATCGACTATAAAAAAGAGTACCAGGGCAAACTGCGCCGCCCCGAAGACATCATTAAGATGATCCGGGATGGCTGGTTCATCAGTACCGGGCAGTTCGCGGGGAATCCCCACGGGTTGTATTCGGCGCTGCATACCTTGAGCGGCAAGGCGAAGAACGTGGAGGTCCAATGTTCCGTGCTCATGGAAGATTATCCCTTCCTCCACGACGAGCAACTGCGGAAGGACCTGGTGTATGAGGCCTGGTTCTATGGGGCGGTGGAGCGGGCCGCCCACGCCGAACACCGGTCCACCTTCATGCCCGGCGGCTTGGGCCTCCTCGCCACCAAGAAGCTCTCCTGGCA
>JAITMZ010000038.1 GCA_031290725.1 Spirochaetaceae bacterium | reverse complement strand
GTTTCCGCATCTCCAGGCAGGCGTGCCGCTCCCCGGTCTGTGCGGCCAGCAATTCCAGTTCCCGCAGCCCCAGGGCGAGCCGCTCTTCGCCGCTTTCCTGCCGGTACGCCCCGGTGGTGAGCAAATCCCTGGTGTGCAGGAAGATACAGGGGTTTCCCAGGGCACCCCGGGCGAAAAACACCGCCGCACACCCCGTTTCCCCCAGCATCCGTTGGGCGTCCTCCGGGGTAAATACGTCCCCTGACCCGAACACCGGCACATCCCTCGCCGCCAGCATCTCCACCAGCGCCCCCAGGATACCCCAGTCCGCGCCGCCCCCGTAGCCCTGTGCCCGGGTTCGACCGTGGAGCGTCACCGCCCGGGCCCCGGCTTCAACCGCAGCCAGAGCAGCCTCTCGCCAGGATAGCCGTGCGGCATCCCAGCCCGCGCGGATCTTCACCGTCACCGGCAAGTCCCCCAGCCCGGCGGCAGAGAGCGCCCGGGTCATGGCCCGCACAACATCACCCAACCGCGCCGGGGCTTTGGTGAGGGCCGCGCCGGCTCCGGTTTTTACAATCTTCGATACCGGGCAGCCCGCATTCACGTCGATAACCGACGGCAGGGCTTTCTCCGCACACAGTACCGCTCCCTGGGCCATCACCTCCGGCTCCCCCCCGAAGAGCTGCACCCCGTAGATGTCTTCATTGTCTGCCCGGAGCATCAAATCCCCGGTTTTGCCGCTCCCCCGCACCAGTGCCTCCGCACTGACCATCTCGGTGTAGGAAAAATCCGCCCCGCAGTCCCGGCAGATAGTGCGGAAAGCCCGGTCCGAGTATCCCGCCACCGGTGCCAGGAAGAGATTACCGGAAATATGGAGATTGCTGATGCGGACAGGACGGTACAGACTCATTCCGGCAGACGGAAGAAGGCACAGCTATTCTTCCATAATTGTTCCCCCAGTGCTTCCTTGTCTATAGCCAGAAGTTCCGCCATAAATTGCAGGGTAGCGGGCAGGTACGCAGGCATGTTCCGCTTGCCCCGGTATATGGCCGGCACCATGAAGGGACTTTCTGATTCCAGGAGAATCCGGTCGATGGGCACATTGAGCACCGTCTCGTGGAGATTTCGGGCGTTGCGATAGGTCAGGTTGCCGGCGAAAGAAAAATACACGTTCAGGTTGACCGCCCGTTTGGCAAAATCCGCATCCTCCGAGTAGCAATGGAACACCGCCCCCGCAGTGGGAGGCCGATCCAGCAGGATGTCCAGGATGTCCTTCCCCGCTTCCCGGTTATGGATGATCACCGGCTTGTTGTACCGTTCGGCGAGCTCCAGTTGGCCTATAAACAATTCGATTTGGGATTTTTTATCGCCGTATTTATGAAAATAATCCAGCCCGGTTTCACCCACCGCCACCACGTTAGGCAGGGCCAGGTTGGTTTCCAGGATCTGCATCCAGTCCTTCCCCGGCGCCAGCACCTCAGACGGTGCCACCCCTGCGGCATGATAAAGACCCGCAACGTTTTTGAGCATGGGGTAAACCTTCGCAAAATCGTGTAAGCTGTTGCAAATGCTTACAATGCGAGTAACATAGGCCTGTTTTGCCTCGCGGACCACGCGAAGCTGCTCAATGGGATCGTCGTAAATTAATCCGATGTGAGCATGGGTATCAAAAAGTTGCATTGTTTAGTATACCACAGAGTTTTTGTCTTGTCAAGGAAAATTGCGTAATTGTGAAAATTTTACGCTTTTTTGCTTGACATTTTTTTTAATCCGTGGTATATTTGGACTCGATAACATGACGGAACACCCGAAGGGAGGTGATTTTTTTGGCTCAAGTCTTTATTGACGATTCGGAAAACCTCGAAAAAGCGATCAAACGTTTCAAACGGATGGTTGAAAAAGAAGGGATCATTCGGGAATACAAAAAGCGCGAATATTACGAAAAGCCCTCCACCATACAGAACCGCAAAAATAAAACCCTGCAACGCAAACTGATACGGCGAGTCCGGCGCCCCCGGGATGTGGGGAAAAGTGCGAACCACGACTGATTCGCGGCGCGGGTTTCATCTCCCGCGCCTTGGGGGAGGGATGAAGCCCGATACCAATTCCTCGGGAGAATAACATACCCTGCTTGCAGCGGGGTATGTTATTCGCGGCGAGGGCAATTTTGCGAAAAAATAGCAAAATGTGGAGCATTTTGAAGGAGTGTGTATGGAAAAAACTAGTTTTGCCATCGAGAACCTGGGACCCTGTAAGGTGCTGTCGCCGATTAACCTGTCCACTGTGGAGGGGGATTTTCGGGCGAATTACGTAAAGCCTAACCAGTGCATCCGCTACGACTTGGACGAGTCGCGGGACGAACACAGCAAAACCCTGAAGTCCGGTCGGGATCCCATTCTGCTGGAAAAGGCCGGCCCCCGGGAACTGATATACTTTTCCCCCCAGCATGTGAACGCCGGCATCTGCACCTGCGGCGGCCTGTGTCCCGGCCTGAATGACGTGATTCGGGCGGTGGTGCGCTGCCTCTACTCCCGCTACGGGGTCACCCGCATCCGGGGGGTGCGCTACGGGTTCAAGGGCTTTCTCTCGGACCAAAATTTCGGCACCATGGACTTGACCCCGGAGTTGGT
>JAITMZ010000160.1 GCA_031290725.1 Spirochaetaceae bacterium | reverse complement strand
GGTTGAACTTTAGGGTCTTGCCGAGCTGTGGAATGTTTTTCAGTTCGCCCCCCGCCGGCTACCCTAAACCGCCGTTCAGCGCTTACAGTAGGCACGGAATCCCAGGCGCCAGAATCTGTACCAGTTCCTCTTCCGGCAGCCCGACGACTACGCTTTCCAGACCCTCCACGCGGGTAATCAGTTGGCGCCCCGCGCCCTGAATCCGATAGCCCCCCGCCGCGCCGCGCCACTCCCCGGTCGCCAGGTACTGTGCGATGCGGCCGGCGGACAGGGGAGCAAAGGTAACCGCCGCCCGGCAGGTTTTGGTGCGCATTTCACCGGAACGCCGGTCCAGCAGCGCAATCGCCGTGAGTACGGTATGGGTGTCCCCGGAAAAATCCGCGAGAAAACGCGCCGCCTGTGCCGCGCCGCCGGGTTTTCCGTAGGGCGCCCCCCGAAAGACGATGAGGGTATCCGCCGCGAGGATTATTCGCACCCCGCAGCCAAAAAGCGGATCCCCGGGTTGCGATGCGGAAAGCCGGGCAGCCACCGCGCGGGCTTTCTGTACGGCCAAATGTTCAGGCCAGGCGTCGGGGGGCAGGTTTTTCGGAGTAATTTCGTCGATCTCCGGGGGGATTACCTCGAAGGGAATGTCCAGTTTTATCAAAATCTCCCGCCGTTGGGGCGACGAGGACGCTAAAATAAGTTTTTCCATATCCCCCCGCATTGGCGCTTTTTTACCGCCCCGCCGAAAATTGGCCCCGCAGTTCCCGGAGCGCCCCCTGGAGGGCATCCATGTCCGTTTCGGTTGTCCGGTGGCCGAAGGAAAAGCGCACGGCGTTTTGGGCAGTCTTCCCGTCAATTCCCATGGCCCTCAGGATGGGACGAAAGGCGCCTTTGCGGCGGAAGGAGCAGGCCGAACCGGTGGATATGGCGAAACCCCGCTCGTCCAGGGCGCGGACCATCACTTCGCCGGGGATACCCGCAAAACTGGCCTGGAGGATCCACGGCGAAAAATCGCCAAGCGAAAAATCGCCAGACCCAGGGGCTGGTTTTCCGGCGGTGCGGCAGGCGGGAAGGATTGTGCAGCCTTCCAACGCCATGAGGGACGCAATGAACCGGGCAGCCAGTTGGCACTGTAGTTGATAGCGGAGCAAGGCGTTTTCCGGAGGGACCGGTTTCACCCCGTCTTCCAGTTTTGAAGAGGTGTCCTTCAAGTAATAGCGTTCCAGACAACGGGAAATGGCCCAAGCGCCGGCCAGGTTCTCCGTGCCGTTTCGGATGCCCCGCTCCTGCCCGCCCCCCCGCACAAAGGGCTCCATCTGCCGGGGAAGATACAACAGGCCGCTTCCTCTGGGGCCGCCGATTTTGTGGGCGCTGACGGCCGCGCTGTCGATGCCGGGATGACCCAGATCCAAGGGGATTTTTCCCGCGGTCTGCACACAATCCACGTGGAAATGCGGACGCCTCTTCCCGGCGAAACGTTCAGTGAGGCTGTCGGCGATGGCGCGGATTGGCTGAACCGCGCCGGTCTCGTTGTTCACCGCCATCACGCAGACCAGGGCGGTATCGTTTTCCAACGACCCCAGCACCGCCTCCGCCGTCACGATTCCCCGACTGTCGCAGGGGATGGTGATGACCTGCCAGCCCCTGCTTTTCATGGATTCCGCCATTTCCCGTACCGCCGAATGTTCGACGGCGCTTACGGCGATGGACGTCGCCGCCGGACGCCGGAGCAGGGACAGAATCACCAGATGGTCGGACTCGGTGCCCCCGGAGGTGAAGAATAGCGTCCCCGAGGGCACTCCACAGGCTGCGGCAGCCCGTTCCCGGGCTTCTTCCAGTTTTTCCCTGGCAAACTTTCCCGCACGGTGAATACTGGAGGGGTTTCCAAAAGCACCCAGGGCTATTTCTGTGCTTTCGGCAATGATGTCGGCGTCGGGGATGGCGGTGGCGGCCCAGTCGAAATAACCGCCGGAGGAAATCGCACCGGTCATTTCAGCACCCCCCGGATGTCATCGTCGGCCACCTCACGGATCACCGTATCGCAGAGGGAGCGTTGCAGTATCACCCGCACCGTCCCCGCATCGCTGTTCTTTTTGTCCTTTTTCATGGCCCCCAGCAGCGCCTCCGCCGTGAAACCGTGTCGGCCTGCCGGAACCGGGCCGGTCTCCCAGCCGTAGTCTGTCAGCAGCGCACACACCTCGCCGCAATAGCTGTCCGTGCACAGCCCCAGCCGGGCGCTCAGGGTGACCGCCCGCGCCATCCCCCAGGCCACCGCATCACCGTGGGGCACCGTACCCAGGCCCGCTACGGTTTCTAGGGCGTGCGCGAAGGTATGGCCGTAATTGAGGAGCATCCGCTCCCCTGTTTCCCGCAGGTCCCGCTCCACCACCCGCGCCTTTGCTTCCACGCAGCGCTGAACGATCGGGAGTATCGTCCCTTCAAAATCCCCCTCCGCCGGGTGCAAAAGGGATGCCCGGCGGTGTTTGAAGTCTTCAAACAGGGCGGAGTCAAAGAGCAGCGCGGTTTTGAGTATCTCCGCCAGCCCTGAACGATACTCCGCCTCAGGTAATGTCCGCAAAAAGGCAGGAAAAAAACGAATCCTCCGGGCAGGATAAAAGGAGCCTACCATGTTCTTGTAGGGGCCCAAGTCGCAGCCCGCCTTGCCGCCCACCGCCGCATCGGCCATGGCCAGAAGGGTGGTGGGCACCAATTCCAGCGCGCCCCCCCCCCGTTTGTAGACAGACGCGGCAAAGGCGGTCATATCGCACACCACCCCGCCGCCGATTCCGCAGAACCGGGTACGGCGCGGAAGATCGTGCTCCAGAGCGGCTCGAAGGATGGCCGTGACCGAATCGATGGTCTTGTGGGCCTCTCCGGGGGGCAGCACCACCAGCAGGTCGTTCCCGGCAATCCCCACGCCCCGGCGTACCGTCCCGCCAAACCGCCCGCAGAAGCTCCCCAGGGCAGGCAAGGCCGCTACGGATTGGTCGGTTACAAAGACGCTGCCAGGTCCGCCGCCGGGGCAAAACCAACGGGCAAGATCGACTTCACCGGGGCAGAAAAACAACTCCGAAACGCCGAAGCCGTCATAGGTGATGATAAAATCAGGTGATTCCATGACACAAGTATACCAAAGTCACCGGCTTTTGTGCAAGGTGCCGCCTGGGATTCCGCGCCCACTATAGGTGCTGAACGGTGGCTTGGGCAGGCTGGCGGGGGCGGGCGTGACCCTGAACGTCCTCGCCCCTGCATAATAGCTGGGCGTTCGGGTATTGCGTAGCTGTGGAATGTTCAGTGCCCCGCCAGCCTGTCCAAGCCACCCCCCAAAGACAACTGCCCGCGCGGCCTTCCGGCTTTTTGGGAGAGCTTCGGCCCTAAATAATAGTTGAGCTTTAGGATAGTACGTAGCTGCGGAATGTTTTTCAGCCCGCGCCGCGTCTCCGCGCCCCCGCGTGAGGCTCTTCCGCACCCGGAGCCAATGCTAAACGGCATCCCGTTCCAATGCTAAACGGCATCCACATCCAGTACTGGAACTGCATCGCACTCCAATGCTGTTACACATCGCATTCCAGTACTGGAAGCACATCCGCTCCCAGTACTGGATCACGACCGCGCCCCAGGCCTGGGCACCATTGCGCCCAGCCCAGCGACTCTCCCCCCTGTGCCTCTTACGCCGCCGACCAGTCCGCCAGCGCCAGACCGGGAATATGCTCGAAGTGCCTGGTGTTATTGGTGACCAGGGTACAGTCGTGGACTTTGCAGAAGGCGGCGATGAGTATGTCAATCTCGTCTATTGTCCAGCCCTTGGTCCGCAAGGCAGAGTAAATCTCCGAAGAGGGATTCAAAATCGCATTGTCGAGCTCCCCAACCCTGACCCGGCGGCACAGATTATCAAAATCTTTTAGCTGCCTTGTGGCATTTGACGCCAGTAAACCGCGCCGCACCTCGTAATAGGCAAAGGGAGCAATCAAAATAGTGCTTTTGCTTTGCACCGCTTTCTTAAAATTTTGCCGCACCACTTCATTTTTTCTCATGTAAAAACTGATGATGTTGGTATCCAGCGCAAAGGTAATCATGATGCCACCGGGGCCATGAATTTTCGCCCTTTACAATAGTCGATAAAGTCCTCCGGCAGCGGGGATTCGTCCGCTGCTTTCCATATAGCCGCAGTAAGCCGTTTGGTAAACGCCACCCGATCCGCGACTTCCACATCGGTGAGGGG
>JAITMZ010000133.1 GCA_031290725.1 Spirochaetaceae bacterium | reverse complement strand
TCTTGGGGTTGGTGATCACCGAGGGGCCGCCGATACAGCCGCCTTCGCAGGCCATGACTTCTATCAGATTGGGCGTGTCATCATTTCTGGGGAGGGCGCCGCTGCGGATTTTGCCGTAGTACGCAAGCTGTTTGAGGCCGTTTTTATCCAGCCCGTTGATAACCGCGGCTTTCAAAATCGACGGGTCTTTAAGGCGCACACGGACAGCCTCCGCGACGCCGCCGGTTTTTGCAAAGTTCCGCCCCGATGCGGTCGGAGCGCCGGCATTGCCGGCATACGGCGGGTGCGCGCCGCTGTCCCGGACGGGCTGCCGGGTTACCTCAATATCCTTCGCGGCAAACAGCGCGCCTATTTCTTCCACCGAGAGTACGTAATCAACACAGTCATCGTCCATGCCTTCGCGCCGCTTGGAAAGGCAGGGGCCGATAAACACCGTGATGCAATCGGACTCCGCTTTTTTGGCGATTTCCGCGGTATAGTGCATGGGGCTGCGCGTATCGGAAATGCACGGCGACAATTCCGGCACGTGCCGTTTGACCGCGCGCACGTAGGCGGGGCAGCAGGAGGTGGTCATCATCATTTCGCCCTTGCCCATGCGTTCTTCAAATTCGCGGGCTTCTTTATCGGCGGTGATGTCCGCGCCTATGGCGACTTCCCACACGCTCGAAAACCCCGCGGCAAGGAGCGCGCTTTCGAGCTGGCCGGGGACCGCGCGGAACTGCGCCGCAATGGCCGGCGCATACAGGGCCGTTACGTTCTTTTTGGATAAAATATGTTTGAGCACGTCCACCAGTTGGCTTTTATCCATCATGGCCCCGAAGGGGCACTCGCGCATACAGTTGCCGCAAAAAATACACTTGTGGTAATCAATCGTCTGCTTTGCGTTTTCATCTTTTCTAACCGCGCCGACTGGGCACGCTTCTTCGCAGGGGATGGGGATTTTGATGATCGCGTGATACGGGCAGTTTTGCATACATAATCCGCAGTTCACGCATTTTTTGCTGTCTATGCACGCCCTGCCGTCTTTAATTTCAATCGCTTCTTTTCCGCAGTTTATTTGGCACGGGCGGGCGAGGCACGCCTGGCACGCGTTGGTTACCAGATAATGGGAGCGCACGCAGGCGTTGCAGGCTTCGTCAAGCACCGTGAGCATGGGCCACGTGGGGGCTTCCCGCGCGAGCGCCTCCTGCGCGTACTCGGCGAGTTTTTTTTCGTCGTCATAGTCTTCAAGGCTTATCCCCAGGCGCGAGATAACCCGCTGCCGCAAAATCTCGCGGTCGTGGTAGATGCAGCAGCGGTGCGGCGTACTGCCGGCCGGCGCCATTTCCCGCGCGATGCCGTGCACGCCTTCAACAAGGTTTCCCGCAAGCTGCAATTTTGCAATGCGTATCAGGATTTCGCGCTTAATCCGCGCCGCGTTATTGTTTATGTTCAACATGGGGGTAGTGTAGCAGGAAAATGAAGAATGGACAAGTAGCAATGAGCAACAAGGAAGAGCCTCACACAGAGACACAGAGGCGCGGACAGAGGGATTTGGTTAGCCTGCCGGAGGTATGGCAACCCCCCAAACTCCCAGCCAGCCTATTCCTGCCTCCGTGTCCTCTGTGTTCTCGGTGGGAAATACTGAAGAGGATGCCCCACAGTGGGCACGGAGGGGGGAGTGAATAAGTTATGAACTGGAATCGGGTCTTTGAGAGTAAATGTCGACTCTCTGAGAGAGAAAATTGACTCTCTGAAAGTCAAACTCGGGTCTCAAAGCCTCGATTGTTCTACTCCGAGTAGAACGAGTTCTGTAAATAGCTCCGATTGTTCTGTTTTGAATAGAAAGCATTCTATAAAAAACGCCGCATGTGCTTCCGCTTTTTCCCCTCGCCAGCACCAATTTTTCACTGCGTTTCTGATAAGTTGACACTATGGGCGCGGAATCCCAGGCGTGACCGCTTGCATTTTATTGCACAATGTGCTACACTCTCCGCAAGGAGAATTCCATGGCACACAATAAACCTTCCGATGTATATTTTACCACCTTCCGTACTATCCCGTTCCAGGAAAGCCGGCCGCAGAAACTTCGGCGGCTCGTACTGGCAGCGGGCATGGACACCATCGACTTTGACGGGCGATACGCTGCCATCAAAATGCACTTTGGAGAACCGGGGAACCTGGCGTTCCTCCGGCCCAACTACGCCAGGGTGATCGCTGACCTGGTGCGGGAAAAGGGCGGCAAGGCCTTTCTCACGGACTGCAACACCCTCTACACCGGGGGGCGGAAAAACGCCCTGGACCACCTGGACGTGGCCTACGAAAACGGTTTCTCGCCTCTGCAAACGGGCTGCCATGTGCTCATCGCCGACGGCCTTAAGGGAACTGACGAGGCCCTGGTGGACCTGCCGGACGGCACCTATGTGAAGCAGGCAAAAATCGGCCGGGCGATCATGGACGCCGACGTGTTCATCTCCCTGACCCACTTCAAAGTCCACGAGCAGACGGGCATCGGCGGGGCGATCAAGAACATCGGCATGGGATGCGGCTCTAGGGCGGGGAAGATGGAGATGCACTCCGCGGGAAAGCCCCATGTGAGCCAATCGCGCTGCATCGGCTGCGGCGCCTGCGCCAAGCAATGCGCCCACAGCGCCGTCACCATCAACGCGGGGAAAGCGGCTATCGATCCGGCCAAATGCGTGGGCTGCGGGCGCTGCATCGGCGCGTGTCCAAAGGATGCGGTGCGCCCCGCCAGCGACGAGTCCTTCGACATCCTGAACCGAAAAATGGCGGAATACACCGCCGCGGTGGTGCGGGGCCGACCGGCCTTCCACATCGCCCTGGTATGCGACGTGTCTCCCTGCTGCGACTGCCATCCGGAGAACGACGTGCCCATTGTGCCCGACGTGGGGATGTTCGCTTCATTCGATCCGGTGGCCTTGGACCAAGCCTGCGCGGATGCGGTGAACCGGCAGCCCGTGCTGGCCGGTTCGTGGCTGGCGGAAAAGGCACATTCCGGCCAGGATCATTTCATCGACGCCCACCCGGAGACGGATTGGCAGGGCCAGTTGGAACACGGGGAAAAGCTGGCTCTGGGAACCAGGCACTACCGGTTAGTGGAAATCTAGCTGCCGGTGTTGGGAGAATATTTTTGAGAGAATATGTATGGAAGAAAAAAACAAAAAATACATTCGCCCCAGCTGGGACGAATATTTTATGGAAATTTGCCGCACCGTGGCCAAACGGGCAACCTGCGACCGGGGCCGGTCGGGCTGCGTGATCACCCGGGACAATCACATCCTGGTGACGGGTTACGTGGGCTCCCCGGCAGGGCTTCCCCACTGTGACGACGTGGGCCACCTGTTCAAAAAGATGATCCACGAGGACAACACGGTGACCAATCACTGTGTACGGACCGTTCATGCGGAACAGAACGCCATCTGCCAGGCTGCCAAAAAGGGCATCCCCCTGAACGGGGCCACTTTGTACTGCAAAATGACTCCCTGCCGTATCTGCGCCATGCTGATCATCAACTGTGGCATACTGCGGGTGGTGTGCGAAAAGCGCTACCACGATGCCGCCGATTCCCTGTCCATGTTTGCCCAAGCGGGAGTTATCCTGGAGCATCTCCACGACGAAGTGCAGACCTATGCGGACATGTGAGGGCAGCCACTTTCATAGCAGCTTTCCCACAACCGTTTGTCCAGGCCCTCGAGGATTTTTCCCCGCCGAATCGGGATGCCCTCCGCCGTGATCCGCCCATAAGCCGCGAACACAGCGGTCAGCAGGCCTGTTTCCCCGCCGTCTCTGGCCGGCCGGCCCAAAGCCGCCCGGTTTGCAAAGCCGCTGAGCACCAATTGGGATAAAAACACCATCCCCACCAGTATCTCCGCCCGCCGAACCCCGGAAAAAAGCGCTCCCGAGGTGACCGCTAGGGGCCCGATCCGGACGAGGACCTTCCCGTAGGGCGCAAGGACTGCGAAAAAAACCACACAGGCCGCCGCCGAAAGCGCCGGCAGCACCCGAACCCGCCCCCGACGAAGACGCACCGCCACAGCCAGCGCCACCGTGAGCACCCCCAGCACCACCGGGTTCCGCACCGCCGCAAAAATCCCCAGCGCCGCCGCGAATCCCACCCCCGCAGCCAGCGTCCGCCGTGACAAAAATGCCTTCCCTCCCTTTTTGTGCCATTCAAATCTTTGCGGGGTCAATTTTTCCGGCAGCGCAGCATACCACTTGGACATGGCCGTGAAGCGCTCGGCAAAAAGACCCAAACCCACACCCGTCACCGTGCCCGCGATCAGGAGTACCGGCGCGATGTACCTGGTCCCCTCACCGAACAGAAAAAATCGCCCCAGTGCGATCTGGGCGGCATTGTTCCCCAGGGCGCCGGCGACGCTCAGGCCGATGAAGCCTACCAGGGAAGTGCCGGCGATGTGATACAAGACCCACATGGCAGCGCTCGCGGCGAAGGTTCCGGCGGCGCTGAACAGAAAAACATAGGAGAATAACGTACCGGACACCAGGGCCTGCCCCAGTACCTTGAGGAGCGCCAGGAGAAAATAGTCCGGGGCACGGAGCTTGGCCAGGGCCAGGAGCAACGGCAGGTTCGCCAGTCCCAGGCGTAATATGGGCAGCGGCTTGGGAATGAGGTATTCCAGAGTGGAAAGAAACAGGGCCAAGGCAGCCAGAAAGGGGACGAGGCGCTGCCCGTTGGGTGAAACAAAATTTTCGCGGCACTCCATATTTCCAGTATACACCATTAAACCGGACTGCGCCAGTGCCGATAGTGTATATATGAAGAAAATCGTAATTATTACCGGGGCCAGTTCCGGTATGGGCGCGGAGTTTGCCCGGCAGCTCGCAGGACGGAAGGGAATCGACGAAATCTGGCTCATGGCACGGCGGAAGGAACGGCTGGAAGACCTGGCCCGGGAGCTCGGTCGGCCGGAGCGTCTGCGAATCATCCCCGGCGATATTTCAGGACGAAAAGGCGGCGATCTGACGGCCCGGCAGCTAAAGGATGCGGGCGGCATCGTCGTGGATACGGTGGTGAACAATGCGGGGTTTGGTGTCTACGGGCCATTCACCGGCACCAATCTGCAAAAGCAACTCGACATGATCGACCTGAACGTGCAAACCCTCACGGCCATCACCGGCGCCGTCCTTCCCTATCTGGCCCCCGGCTCCCGGGTCATCAATGTGGCGAGTCTGGCGGCCTTCTCCGCCATGGGCAACTTCGCCGTCTATGCCGCCACCAAGGCCTATGTCCTCAGTTTCAGCCTGGGGTTAGCGGCGGAACTTGAACCGGCGGGCATCCCGGTGATCGCCCTGTGTCCCGGCCCGGTGGATACGGAATTTAGCGCGGTGGCCTCCGGGGGCGTCCGGGAAAAGGTGCTCCACGGAAAACCCGCAAAGGCCGTGGTTGCCCACTGTCTGGCTTGCCTGGAGCGCGGCAAGCCCATCGCCGTGATGTCCCCCAAGTGGAAGCTGAAGGCTTTTTTGCCCCGTCTGGTGAGCCGCCTGTTTGCCGCGCGGTTTACCCTGCGCCACGAGGCGCGCCCTTCCGGCTTTTTGGGAGAGACCACTGGGGGCGCCTTCGGGGGCACTGCGCGTCCTCGTCCCTGAATAATAGTTGGGCTTTAGGGTACTACGCAACTGTACCGCTGTCGGGGTGCCGCCGCCCCGACGGGCACCCCCGGCCACTATGCGGCGCTAATGGGTAAGCGTGGAATCCCGGGCATCCAAGCGGGTCATCCGGTAACTCAAGCCGGTGCCGGCGGCCAGGGTGAGCACGCAGAGGATGGTTCCGCTTTGCAGGTAGTTATACTCGACCGGCACGATCACCACCGTGGATGCCAGCACGATTCCCAGGATGAAATGGAACAGTCCGGCGTAGACCCTGGTAAACAACAGGTCCATCACCTTTGAAAAGGCGGCCAGGCATAGGGCACAGCCCCCTCCGATGGGCAGCAGCACCGTCACGTCCAGGGTCTTGAAGGCGGTCACCATGGGTTTATACATACCCAGGTATACCAGAAAGTTGGACGGGCTCATGCCGGGGACCAGGGCGCCCAGGGCGATCAACACACCGGCCGCCACCCACATGCCGGTGTTCAGGGAAACCTGCCCGGCGAACAGTTTTTCCGCCCGGAGCAAAAATACCAGGGCCAGCGCAAAGGTGAGTATCAATACGGCGACGTGCCGGATTGTCCTGCCCTTTTTGCCCGCCTCACTCCACAGCTCCGGAAGGGTTCCCATGATGGCGCCGATAAAAAACCACAGCACCGGCACCTCATAGTTCTCCAGAAAAAAGCTCAGGGGGCGGGAAAGCAACGCCATCCCCAGCAGGCCGCCTAATCCCACGGGGATGAAAAAAACCAGGTTTCGCACAAAATTTCTGGTGGGATGCGCCAAAAAGGTGATGATGCGCTCGTACAGGCCAAACACTGCGGCCAGGGCACCGCCGGACACACCGGGCAGGATAAATCCCGTGCCGATCAGGGCACCTTTGCAAAAGCGCAGAAACCAATCCGTCGGGGGCACTTTCTTGTTCACAATACTTCCTTGGATAAGGAGTGTAGCATATTTTTCAAAGTGTGCCAAGAGGTGCGTCTGGGATTCCGCGCCCTCTATAAGCGCTGAACGGGTTCTGGGGAGCGGTCTTCCGGCTTTTTGGGAGAGATTCGGCCAGCATCTAAGCACGGCCTCCGTGTGAGAATTATGGGGGGATTTTTGGCAATTCCTACAATTCCCCTTGACTTTTTGTCCGTACTATGCGATAATATAGGTATAGATAGTGTGTCTGCGCATTTCACGGTGAACCGGGAGTTTCACGAAGGAAGGAGCTGTGAAGAATATAAGCATTAAAAACTTATTGGCCACTCGGTATGG
>JAITMZ010000130.1 GCA_031290725.1 Spirochaetaceae bacterium | reverse complement strand
CCATACCGAGTGGCCAATAAGTTTTTAATGCTTATATTCTTCACAGCTCCTTCCTTCGTGAAACTCCCGGTTCACCGTGAAATGCGCAGATATACTATCTATACCTATATTATCGCATAGTACGGACAAAAAGTCAAGGGGAATTGTAGGAATTGCAGGGCACCGGCATTTACTTTTTCACCGCTCAAAAATTGCCAGAGTTTAAGAGTTTTTCACCGCGAAGTCGAAAAAGCTGAAGAAGTCTGCGTCTAAAATCTCCTTGCCTTTCCTCCTTTCTCGACTTTTTTGACTTTGCGGTTAGATTTTTTCTAAATTCTTGTAATCTTGCGGGTATTTCATGGTAAAAAAAGTAAATGCCGACACCCTGGGGGAATTGCTTCGACAGGCTCAGCAACCGGGCGGAGTGGGCTTCCGGGGAGGCGGGCTGGGCTGCCGGGGGGGCGCTTACCGAAGAGTTTGCGAAAAAAACTCGTTCAAACCTACTGGTTTGAAGGGGGTATGCAAAAGAACGAAAGTGCGGTATACTCACCGTGGCGGGGGAGAGTCACACCAACCGAAAACAAGGAGAAAGATATGAATACAGTCCATATTGAAAACGTCCCGGAGAATTTCCGCACGGTGGTGGTGGTGGGCAGCGGACTCATGGGGAGCGGCATCGCGGCCCGGGCAGCCTTGGCAGGAAACAGGACGATCATCGTGAACCGCCACGTGGAACATGCCCAGGAAGGCTGGGAGAAAGCCAGAGAGAACCTGCGGGAACTGGCGGACAACGGCCTGGCGGACAACGAGGCCGCAGACAAGGGGGCGGCGCTGCTGTCCTTCACCGGCGACATGGAGGCCGCCCTCAAAAACGCGCGCTTTGTGATGGAGGCCGTCCCTGAAAACCTGGCCCTCAAGCAGGCGCTGTTTACCCAGATGGACGCCGCGCTTCCCCAAGAGGTGCCTATCGTGTCCACCACCTCCGGGATTCGGATCACCGAGATTTCCGCCCGCACCAGGCACCCGGAGCGCACCTGCACCGGCCACTTCTGGTTTCCGCCCCACATTGTGCCTCTGGTGGAAGTGGTGATCGGTGACCGCACCGACCCTGCGGTGGCCCAGGCTGCCTTTGACGAGTTTAAAGCCTGGGGCAAGGAGCCGGTGATGGTGAAGAAAGACCTTCCCGGCCAGTTGGGGAACCGCATCCTCCACGCCATGATCCGGGAAGCGGTGAACATCGTGGCTATCGGCTTGGCCAGCGCGGAAGACGTGGATCGCTGCATCAAGCTGGGCATGGGGATCCGCTTCCCGGTGTACGGCCCCCTGGAACACAGCGACGCCGTGGGAATCGACCTGACGTCGGCGGTGCAGGACATCGTGCTTCCGGCCATCTCCGGTATCGACCACACCAACGACTACATGAAGGCCATGCTGGAACGAGGCGACCTGGGCTGCAAAACCGGCAAGGGCTTTTACGACTGGTCCCCCCGGAGTATGGCCGACCTGGCGGCGCGGCGGAACGACTTCATCATGTCCACGGTGAAAAAACTGTACGGGAAGCGGTGATTCGCGGCGGGGGTTTCATACCCCGGAAAGCGGGCATGCCGGAGGTTCACCGGGCAAGCTGGGCGCTCACCGCCTCCCAGTCTGACAGGAGGGCCGCCAGGCGTTCTCCCGATGCGGCGATTTTGCCCTGCAGTTCCCGGCTTTTCGCGCCGTTGCGGTAATTTTCCGGCAGGCAGAGTGCCCCTTCCAGGGCGCTTTTGGCAGCCTCCTCGCCGGTGATCTCCGCCAGTATCCGTGCCTCGCTGCGTTTCAGCCGGCGGCATTCATTTTTGGGCGGGGTCATAACCGCCGCCGGACGATTCAAACGCGGCACATGCGTTTCTGCGCGGGTTTCGGGGGACTCCGCAGCTTCGGCAGACAGTCTATCCAGGTAATACCGGTAATCCCCGGGGAAGATGCGCGCACGGCCCGCCGCACCGGCTCCGGCATTCATCGCGGGGGGCGACAATTCCAGCACACGGGTGGCCAGCGCTTCGATGAATGCCCGGTCGTGGGACACAAATATCACCGCCCCGGCGAAACCCTTGAGGGCGTCCAGAAGCACATCCTTGGAGTACAGGTCCAAGTGATTGGTGGGTTCGTCCAATATCAGTAGATTACAGGGGCGGAGAAGCATCCGCAGCAGGGCAGCCCGGCTCTTTTCGCCGCCGGAAAGCACGTTGGTGGCCTTGAACACATCGTCTCCGCGAAACAAAAAGGCCCCCAGCATGTCCCGCACCTTGGGCACCAGTTCTGTAGGCGCCTCTTCCTCGAACAGGTCCAGCAGCGTCCGTCCGTCCTCAATCGCCTCGGCGGAATCTTGGGAAAAATACGCCCCCCGCACCCCGGCGCCCCAGGTCAGGTTCCCTTGAAAGGCCGTGTCTACCCCGGCCAGGATACGGAGCAGGGTGGTTTTCCCCGCGCCGTTTACCCCGGTCACTACCAGCCGCTCCCTTTGCTCCACCACCAGGTCAATATCCCGGAATATATACCGCTGTCCGTCGTAAGTCTTTCCTGCACCCGTCACCGTCAGGACGATACGGCCCGAATGTGGAGCGGGGGGGAAGGAAAAATGGATGCTTTTTAGGGATTCGGGGATTTCGATGCGCTCCATCCGGTCCAGCATCTTTTGTCGTTCCTGGGACTGGGCGGCTTTGGTGGCCTTTGCACCGAATCGGCGGATAAAGTCTTCCAGTTTGTGGATTTCCTCTTGCTGGGCGCGGTACCGGGCCGTGAGGGTCTCCAGTTCCACCTTTCGCACCCGCTCGTATTCGGTGTAGTTCCCCTTGTAGCGGCGGCACTCTCCGTTGAACAGTTCGTACACCTCCTTCACGGTGACGTCCAGAAAGTACCGGTCGTGGCTGACCAGCAAAAACCCCCCTCCAAAATTCAACAGAAACTGTTCCAGCCAGGTCCGCGCCTCCAGGTCCAGATAGTTGGTGGGTTCGTCCAACAGGAGAATGTCGGGATTTTCCAGCAGTATCTTGGCCAGGGCCAACCGCATCTGCCAACCCGGCGAAAACTCCGCCGCCGGCCGGTCAATGTCTCCCGGATGAAACCCCAGGCCGGTGAGCACCATCTCCGCCCGGTCCCCCCGCCGGTCCCAGCCGCAGTCCGCCAGCGTGTCGGAAATTTCCTGGTAGCGCTCCAGCAGCGCCCCCGGCCCCTTTCCCCCGGCAAGCCCGGCGGCGATTTCCTCCTGTTCCCGAACCAGCGTATACCCAAAAGCAAACGCCCGGTCCGCCGCCTCCCGCACCGTCCCCGGTTCCCCGCCAAAGGCCGCCCCGCTCTGGGGCAGCCAGGAAATCCGTGTGCCCTTCTGCACCGACCGCTCCCCGGAATCCGGCTCCAGTGCCCCCGCCAGCACCCGGAGCAGGGTGGTTTTCCCCGACCCGTTGGCCCCGGTGAGGGCCGCCTTGGTGCCCGCCCCCAGATTGATGGACACCCCGGACAAAACAGTGCGCGCCCCAAAGGCAAGACCCACGCCGGAAAACTGTACAAAGGACATGGAAACATACTACCGGAAATCGGAAGAAATGACAAGCTCGTGCGCTTGGGATTCCGCGCCCATTGTAAGCGCTGAACGATGGCTTGGGCAGGCTGGCGGGGGCGGGCGTGGCCCTGAACGTCCTCGCCCCTGCATAATAGTTGGACTTTCGGGTATTACTTAGCTGTGGAATGTTCAGTGCCCCGCCCCCAGGCCGGCTGTCCCCGCCCCAAGCCTGGACACGACCGCGCCCAGCCCAGCGACTCTCCCCCCGTGTTACCGCACCACTTTCAGCCCCAAATACTGCTCCATCGGGTCAAAGTCATGGTCATTGTGGAGCAGGGAGTGGCCGGTTTCGATGCAGAAGGTGGCAATGATGATGTCGTTGGCGCGCCGGATGGTGATGCCCTTCCTGCGCAGCAGGCGGTAGTTGGCGGCTGCCTGTATCATGCGCTGCTTGCCCCAAAATTCACTATACCGCACGGAATCCATTGTTTTTGCCGCCTCTTTATAGCCTTTATCGCTCCGAAAGCCTTGCAGGGATTCAAGGATAATGATATCGGTTGTGGCGATATCGCGATCCAGCAACCCCTGCGTCAGGATGCCGGTACGGGATGATTGGCCGCCGTTGAAATACTCGATCCATACGGAAGAATCGGGGACTATCATTTGATATCCCTTTTGTCCCATCCGTCGAACTCCGGGTCCCAGCCCTCATAGCCGGGTTCTTTTCTAATTTCTTCAAAACGCCTAAACGCTTCCTCATAAGCTTCGGCATGGCCGATAAACACATTCAGTGCGGCCCGCACAATTCTCTCGTCGCTTTCCAGCGCGGTCACTGTCCGCGCTTTTTCGATTAACCGGTCATCTACTGCAATTTGCGTCATTTTTATCTCCTTACCTTCACTATACCACACTCACGTACTCTTTGTCAACGCAAAACAAAGCCCCCCGTGTTTCCACGGAGGGCATCTTCTTCACTGCCGGCGCGCTACGTGCCGCCGGCTTGCACTTACCTTCCTTAACCCTTCACTACAGTAGCCGAGCCGCCCTTGCCGGGAGCACCTGTGCCTGCGCCAGCGCCGCCGGTGGCGGTGATGGTGGTGATTGTTAAGAATGAACCAGAACTTACCTGCGGTGCATCGCCGGCTGCGCCTTTGTTGCTATCCGCATCGCCGCCTGTGCCGCCGGTTACGGTGAGAGTTACGGCTTTGTTTGTCCAGGCGAACTTGGCATCGATATACTTGCCGCCTGTGCCGCCGTCATTGGCCTGATCACCTTCGGCGCCAGCGTCTCCCGCAGTCGCGGTAACCTCGAAGGGCAGCACCAGAACGCCGTTGCCGCCCGTGCCGCCGGTGTTTCCGGCGCTATACACGCCGCCTGTGCCGCCGTCAGCAGTTACCGCACCGCTTCCGGTGAAGGCGGTCGACGCGGTAACCGTTGCCGCGCCGCCGTTCTTGCCGTCGCCGCTGCCGCCGCTCGATCCACCGTCGCCGCCCAGAATGGTGAGCGTACCGTTCACGGTGATGGTGCCCGCCGTAACGGAGGCCGCAAAGCCTACCGCGCCGCCGCCGCTATTCGCCTGTCCCGCGC
This sequence comes from Spirochaetaceae bacterium, assembly GCA_031290725.1. Classification (GTDB taxonomy): domain Bacteria; phylum Spirochaetota; class Spirochaetia; order Treponematales; family Treponemataceae; genus JAISTZ01. The sequence continues at coordinate 294 of JAITMZ010000130.1, read as the reverse complement.
CACCGGTTACGGTCAGCGTGCCGCCGCCGTTTTCGTCGTTTGCGGCCACGGTGATGGTTCCCGCGCCGTCAATAACACCGACCCCGCCGCCGCCGCCACCAACTCCGGCAAGCACCTCGAGGGTACCGCCGTCTTCAACGACGATGGCGCCGTTGTTGGTCAGCGTAACCGCCGATGAGCTGCCGGTAACCGTCAGCGTCTTGCCGTTGGGCACGACCACCGTGGTGCTGGCCTTGATAGTGTCGGTATCGGTTGCGGAGATGGTGTCCACCTCCACAGTCAGCTTGGCTTGCG
>JAITMZ010000116.1 GCA_031290725.1 Spirochaetaceae bacterium | reverse complement strand
AAAGAACGTAATGATAAAATCTTCCAGCGACATGGTGATCGCCATCATAAAGCCGGACGCGATGCCGGGCATAATGGCGGGCAAAATCACCCGGAAAAGCGCCTGGCGTACGGTGGCGCCCAGATCGCGGGACGCTTCCACGATGGAAAAATCGAATTCATCCAGGCGGGCGCGTACCATGAGCATCACAAAAGGCAGGCAAAAGGTGATGTGTGCGGCAATTACGGTGAACATTCCCAGGGGCACCCGCATCCGGGCGAAGAATATCAGCATGGAGATGCCCACAATCACCTCCGGCAGCACCATGGGCAGGAAACTCACCGCCTTGATGTAATTCCGCCCCGTGAATTTGTACCATGACAGGCCGATGGCCGCCAGACTGCCCAGCACGGTGGAGACCGCCGCAGACACCAGGGCGATGAACAGGCTGTTGTATAGGGAATCCCACAGGGGTTTGGAACCGGTGAAGAGCTTATCGTACCAGACCACCGAAAATTTTGTGAAGGTGATGCCGTTGTTGGCGTTAAAGGAAAAAAAGACCGTCACAATCAGGGGCAGAAAAAGAAACACATAGGTGAGACCCAAAATAAAAGCCGACAGGGACAGGCGTTTCTGCTGAAATGCCCGACGCGCGTGTCTGGCGGGTTCCGACACGGGGCGCCGGTTGAAGAGCACGAGCAGGCGGCGCAGGAACAGAGAGGAATTATCCATTTTCACCCTCCCGGACATTGTTTTTGGCGCTGTTGGATGAGCTCTCTTCCCGGCTGGAGGCCATCATCCAAAGGACGCCCATGGTGCTCACCGCCGTGATGATCAGAGAGAAGGCCGCGGCAAAGGGCCAGTTGCGGGTGGTGTTCACCTGGTAGGCGATTAACGTGCCGATTACCATGGACGATTCCTGGTCGCCCAAAATCAGGGGTACCGTGTATGATCCGAATATGGGGATGAACGTGAATATGACGGCGGTGATCACCCCACTCTTTATGTTGGGGAGCAGTACCTTCCTCATGGCGGTGAATTTGGTAGCCCCCAGATCGCGCCCCGCCTCCAGCAGGGAAAAATCGAACCGGTCGATGGCGGTGAAGATCGGCAAAATAGCGTAGGGCAGGTACATATAGATGCTCACCAAAATTACCGCCTGTTTGTTGTACAGCAGCCGTAGGTAATCTTTGATGATACCGAAGTGCAGCAGCAGTTTGTTGATCACCCCGTCGTTCCCCAGGATGGTGATCCAGGCAAAGATGCGGATGAGCGAGTTAGTCCAGAAGGGGATAATCACCAGAATCAGCAGCAGGGTCTGATGGGTGCTTCGGGCCATGGCATAGCCGCAGGGCAGAGCCGTCAGTACCGACACCGCCGTGGCGATCAACGACATCTCCAGGGTGCGCAACAGGATGATACCGTACCGGGAGTTGAACATGGAACGGAATGCGGCGAGGGAAAACCGGGGTTCCACACCGCCGTACAGACCCTTTTGCATGAAGCTGTACGCGAAGATGATCACCAGGGGTGCCAGAAAAAACACCGTGAACCATACACCCATGGGCCACGCATATATCGTGCCGAAAAGACGACCACGCTGATCCGGCGTGAGTGGCCGACGAGACGAGACTCGCCCGGGTGGCTCCTTGTCGAGGGACTCCTCGTCGCGGGGTTCCCCAACAAAAGGCTGGACTTTGCTATTCATAGCCACAGTTTACGCATATACGCGGAACCTGTCAAGGGTTTTTGGGAAGATTTTATGTTTTTTTTAACAATTTTTTCCAGGCGAGTTTAGCCGCATCCAGGCCGGCCCACAATATGCCGTGAATTCCTAGTTCCTGGGCTTCCGCAATGTTTTCCGGCAGGTCGTCAAAGAAGACCGCTTCTTCCGGTGCTACGGCCAGTCCCGCCAGGCAATTCCAATAAATCTCCGGCTCAGGCTTTATCAGCCCCACCCGGCAGGAAAAGCAGGCGTAATCCGCAGCAGTAAAGACCGGGATGTCGCGCTCGTGGCGGGCGAGAAATTCGTGGGGCATGTTGGACAGAACGCCCAGCTTCAAACCCCCGCGCCGCAGTTCCAGCGCCCACGCCACTACATCCTGATTGAGGGTATCCCAACTGGCGCCTTCCAGTTCCGCCAGGCGGGTGAGCAACGCCGGGTCCCCTGCCAGGTCATGCCGCCCCCGGGATTCCAGGAGGCACCGGTACAGCGTGATGCCGTCGATGATCCCCCGGTCAAAGTCCGCACGGAATTCCTGGTGCGGTGCGGCAAAAAAATCCGCAGGGATTCCGGTAAGGGCAGACATGGCTCGGGCATCGCTCCCGTCCTGGGGAAGAGAAATCACATTGCCGTAGTCGAAAATCACCGCTTTAATCATGCCCAGATGATACTCCCCTTTGGGAAACCAGGGCAGCCACTTTGGCGGCGGTGTTTTCCATGGCCACCAGGGTAACTTCGCCCTGGCCGCGCATCTTGAGCTCGATGCTGGGCAGGTTTTTATCACTCACCACCAGGCGGATGGGGATGCCGATCAGGTCCATGTCGTTGAACTTGACGCCGGGGCGCTCGGGGCGGTCGTCCAGGAGAACCTCCACACCAGCCGTTTCCAGCTCGTCGCAGAGCCGGTCCGCGGCATCCCGCATGGCACCCTCGTACTTGATGGGCACAATCACCGCATGGTAGGGTGCCACGGCCATAGGCCACACAATCCCTGCCCCGTCGTGGTGCTCTTCAATGATGCTGGCCAGGGTGCGGTCCAATCCGATGCCGTAGCAGCCCATGGTGGGAGTCTGGGCCTTGCCGGTTTCGTCCAGGTAGGTCACGCGCAGGGCATCGGTATATTTTCGGCCCAGTTTGAAGATGTGTCCCAGCTCGTTACCCTTTTTGGTGTAGAACCCCGCGCCGCAGTGGGGGCATTTGTCGCCGGCTTTCACCAGACGCAGGTCGCACACCTGGGCGGGGGTGAAATCCCGGCCAGGCTCCACATGGAGGTAGTGCCGGTCTTTTTCCAGCGCCCCGGTGACCGCATCGTGGAGGGCCATCACCGAGGAGTCGGCGAGCACCGGTACGGACTTCAGGCCCACCGGCCCTGCGAACCCCACTGGCGCACCGGTGACCCGCTCCACCTCGGCATCGGATGCCAGGGACACCTCGCCGGCGGCCAGTGCGGCGGCGAGCTTGGCCTCGTTCACGTCCAGGTCGCCCCGGATGCACACCGCAAAGAAACGCGTTTTCCCCACAGCGCCGGTACCCTGGACGGCGGGTTTTTCATCCCCCAGCTTGGAACCGCAGTTTTCCGCGCGATAGACCAGGGTCTTGATGAAGACACGGGGGGTGGTTTTGAGGAAAGCCGTGAGTTCCGGGATGGTACGCACGGCTGGGGTATCGATTTTTTCGAGGGATTTTTCCGTGGCAGCGCCGGGAAGGTCGTCGGGGGCGCAGGCGGCTTTTTCGTCGTTGGCCGCATAGCCGCAGGCGGGGCAGAGTATCAGCGTGTTGTCACCCACTTCGCTTTCTACCATGAATTCCTCGGAGCCGGACCCACCCATGGCGCCTGAATCGGCCCGTACGGGGATGATGGACAGACCCACACGGCGAAAAATGTTCCGGTATGCCCGGCCCATCTTTTGGTACATTTCGTCCAGAGACGGGTCGTCGGTGTGGAAAGAGTAGGCGTCCTTCATGACGAACTCCCGGCCCCGCATCACCCCGTAACGTGGGCGGATTTCGTCCCGGTATTTGGTGTTGATCTGGTAGATGGTGATGGGCAGCTGCTTGTAGGTGGCAAGCTCCCCGCGAATCAGGGCCGCCGCCACTTCTTCCGCCGTGGGACTCACCACCAGTTCCTGACCCACACGATTTTTGATCCGGAGCATGGACTCCCCCATAGTATCCCAGCGGCCGGACTCACGCCAAAGTTCTCCCGGCACCACCACCGTGGGCTTTATTTCCAAAGCGCCGATGCCGTCCATCTCCTCCCGGATGATACGTTCCACCTTGCGGAAGGCCCGCAGTCCCAGGGGCAGGTACGAAAAAAGGCCGTTCCCCAATTTGCGAATCAACCCCGCCCGCAGCATGAGCGAGTGGCTGGCGATAACCGCCTCGGCGGGGGCTTCCCGCAGTGTGGCAATCAGTGTTTCCGATGTTTTCATGCCTATAGTATAGTATAACTCCCCCTTGATGTCAAGGACGATTTGGGGTATACTGGGGTATGTTTAACAGTCTTTCCGGTACTATTACCGGCAAACAGCCCCGTCTGGTGTACCTTGAAACCCAGGGCATCGAGTGGGAAATCGCCGTGAGCGACACCACGCTGAATCAGCTCCCGCGCCTGGGAGAAAGCGCCCGGGTTTATACCTGGCTGTATCACCGGGAGGACACCATGGCCCTCTTCGGGTTCGCGTCGGTGCGGGAACGGTCGCTTTTTTGGGACCTCCTTAAGGTGGAGGGAATCGGTGCCAAGGGGGCACTGAAGATTATGTCGTCCATCGCGGCGGAGCAGCTTGAAAATGCCCTGGAAAACGAGGATTTGACCCGCCTGGAAACCGTGCCGGGGATCGGCAAAAAAACCGCCCAGAGGATGATGCTGGCCCTGAAGGGAAAACTGAGTTTCGGCTCATCCCCGTGGGCACCCCAGACCGGCACCGGCAATCCCGCTGCCCAGCCCTGGCAGGACGTGATCGTCGCCCTGTCGAACATGGGCTACGACAAGCGGGATGCCGAGGCTGCGGTGATACGCCTCACCGCCGACCTGGCCCAGGACGCGCACTGGGGGGGACTGGCAAAAAGCGCCCAGGAGGAGATTTTGCTTCGCCGGGGGATTGTGGAGCTGGCGCGTCCGGGATTCCGCGCCTACCCGTAGCGCCGCCGCCCGGAGACAACTGGGCACATCTAAAAACCCCGGTTAGTTTTTCAGATGCGCTTCGCACGGTCTTCCGGCTTGTTGCCGGGCGTCTTGGGACACGCTGGTTTCTCGTTTTTCAGTGTGTCCCTTTACTGAAAAATTATTACTCCACCCGCCGGATGCGTATCCCCAGGTTTTGCAGCCGCTCGGTGAGATGCTCGTAGCCCCGTTCCACCTGGTAGATGTTGCTGATCACGCTTTCCCCACGGGCAGCGCAGGCCGCAATCACCAGGGCCATCCCGGCGCGCACGTCCGGCGACACCAGGTGATCCCCGTGGAGCATGGCCGGACCGATTATCACCGCCCGGTGAGGGTCGCACAGGACGATTCGGGCGCCCATTCTGGACAAGCCGTCCACAAAGAACATGCGGGACTCGAACATCTTTTCGTGGATCAGCACCGTGCCCCGCACTTGGGTGGCCACCACGGTCATGATGCTGATCAGGTCCGGCGGGAAACCCGGCCAGGGGGCATCGTCGATTTTGGGTATCATGCCGCCCAGGTCATTGTTCACCTTGGGCGACTTCTGCACGGGCACCGAAAGGGTGCTTCCCGTGCCGGGGGGGCCGTCACTGATGGTCCAGCGAATCCCCAGTTTACTGAAGGGCAGTTGGATGGGCCGCATATCCCGGGCATTCACCCCCTGGATGGCGATGGAACCACCGGTGGCAGCCGCAAGACCGATAAATGAGCCGATCTCCATGTAATCCGGGCCGATGGTCCAGTCAACTCCATGGAGTTCCCGCACGCCCCGGATGGTGAGGATATTGCTGCCCGCACCGGAGATTCGCGCTCCCATGGCGTTGAGCATGCCGCATAGGTCCTGCACGTGGGGTTCGCTGGCGGCGTTGGAGATGACGGTTTCGCCTTCCGCCAAGGTTGCGGCCATCACGGCGTTTTCCGTGGCGGTCACCGACGCTTCGTCCAAGAATATGTCCGCGCCGATGAGCTTATTGGCCCGCAGGTCAAAGTGCTTGCCGATGGCGATCCGGGCGCCCAGGTCCTGCAATGCCAGGAAGTGGGTATCCAGCCTGCGCCTGCCGATTACGTCGCCGCCGGGAGGGGGCAGCAGCACCGAGCTGGTCCGCGCCAGCAAAGGCCCGGCGAACAAAATCGACGCGCGGATCCTGTCCGACAATTCCGGGGAGATGGTGGATCGAATCTGTCCTGAGGCGATGATTTTCCAGGCGTTTTCCTCCAGTTGTTCCACGGTCACCCCCAGGGAGCGGAGGATTTCAAACATTACTGCGGTGTCCTCGATCTGGGGCACATTCCGCAGCACTACGGGATCGCCGGTCAGGAGCGCCGCGGCGATGCACGGGAGGGCGGCATTTTTGTTGCCACAGGCTTTTATCATTCCCTGTATGGGGACCCCCCCCTGGATATGGTATTCACCCATGGTCCGCCTCATTTTCCACAATCGCCTTTTCCAGCGCCCGGGCCAATTGGTCCGGACAGCTGGTGGGTTTCATCCCGCAGGGAGTGCCCTTGAGCATCCCAATCACTTCACGGGCGTCCCGGCCTTCGATCAAGGCGCATACCGCCCGCAGGTTGCCTCCGCAGCCGTTGGTGAACAGGGGCTTGTGTATTTTACCGTTGATTAACTCGAAGGACACCGACGTGGCGCAGGTGCCCCGCATTTTATATGTTTTCATAGGCAAATTGTACCACAAATTCGATTAAAACCGCAAGGGCTTTTTCCATCTGATCCAAGGACGCCCACTCGGTGGGGGAGTGAAAATTGTGCCCCCCGGTCCACATGTTCGGGGTGGGATAGCCCATCTCTGTGAGACGGGACCCGTCGGTACCCCCGCGAATGGGCTTGAACACCGGCGTGACCCCCAGGGATTTGGCCGCCCGTACCAGACAGTTCAAAAGAACGGGCTGTTTTTCCAGGCTTTCCCGCATGTTCACGTACTGTCTGGTGTGGGTCACCGTCACCGTGCTCCCGGTATGCCCTGCAATCACAGCCTGGGCGAGCTGCTCCACGATTTTAAGGCGCTTTTCCATGGCGGCGGCATCGAAGTCCCGAAGCAGCACGGTCACCTCGGCATCCTCCATGGTGCCGGAAACCCGGTGGGGGGCATAAAACCCCTGGCGGCCGTCGGTGGTTTCCGGGCTTTCGTGGCGGGGCAGCAGGGATACAAAGTCTGCGGCCAGGGACACGGCGTTCACCATAGCTGGCCGGGCGGTGCCGGTGTGCCGGGCCACTCCGGTGAAGACCACCCGGCTTTTCCAGGCGTTGAAACATTCACATTCGATTTCCCCCAGGCCCGAACCGTCCAGGGTGAGGCAATGCCGGGAGTGCATCCATTGGGTGGGTACAAAATCCATGCCGTGACCCGTCTCTTCGTCCGGTGACAGGATGATTTCGATTTCCCCATGTGGGATTTCCCGGTGGGCCAGCAGGATTTCCATCAGGGTCACGATCTCCGCCACCCCGGCCTTGTCGTCCGCTCCCAGAAGGGTGCGCCCGTCGGAGGTGATAATCGTCTCGCCCTTTGCCGCTGCCAGTTCCGCATCCGCTGCCGGGTCCAACGCCGCGCCTCCCTCCAGGGTGATGGCCGTGCCGTCGTATCCTTCGAACACGCAGGGCCGCACGTCGGCGCCGCTCACGGTCTCCACCGTGTCCAGGTGGGCCAGCAGACACACCGGCGGCCCGCAGGCGCACCCGGGGCCGGCGGGAATCCGGGCGCACAGGTAGCCGTGGGTGGTGACCGCCACCTCGGCGATTCCCAGGGCGCGCAATTCCTCCGCAATGATCTCCGCCAGTTCCAGCTCCCCCGGGGATGAAGGCACAATGCCTTTGTCGGCGCGGACCGTGTCGCTGGTGGTACGCACCCCGGCATAGCGCAGAAAGCGCTCCAGCAAATTCCGGCGAAATTGCCGTGCCAGGTCAGTCATGGGGCCCCCCCAGCACGCCGAATCTTCTGAATGGCCAAATCCGCAGCACCGGCGATCCCAGGATGTCCCGGGCCGGTACCGATTGGGGGAGGATGTTGGAATAATACCGTACTGACAGCGGGTCCAGTCCGGTCAGGGGTGCCAGGACATTATCGTAGGAATGGCGCATGTCCAGGGAATTGAAACGATTGTCCCCCATCATAAAAAACTCGTTTTCCGGGATGTATTGCGCCCGGCCTCCGCTTTCGTTGGGGGGGAACACGGGCATATTGCGCCGATCCAGCAAAAAGGCGTAGTTGTTCAGCATCTCCGCCCGGCTGAACAAAGAGCGGAGCATGGCGTCGCTGTTCCGTTCCGCCAGGGTGCGTTTTTCTTCCATTAATTCCGCATTCCGCACCATGAGCCCCCCCACAGCCAGCTTGATCATCACGTTCAACCGAAAATTGGCGTCGCTGTACAGATCGCCCCCCACCAAATCGCCGGTCCGGGCCGCTTCCGGGGGCTCCTGGGCGCCGGCGAGCAGATGTCCGGGCACCGCCTGAATCCAGCGGGTCATAAAGTCGCCGAACCACCGGGCACCCTCCGGCGACTGGAGCAGCCGCAGAGTGAGGGCATCGTTGCTGCTGAATAGCTCGTATTCAAAGAGTTCCTTGTACGAAAGGGGAGGGGAGTCTCCGGATTGCGCAGTCCGGTTTCCTCCAAAGCGCCGGTGCAATGCGTTGAACCGCCGGACAAAACTCTCCGCCTCGATACGGCTTTGCATCCAGGACAGCCGGTTCCGCTCATTTTCGCAGTCGATCATGGCCCGGTATTGCTCCGCAGTCAGGGGGACGGACAAAATCTCCCGTCGAATCCCCTCCCCCAGGGCCGCCAGATTCCATTCCGCCCACGCCGCATCCGCAGTGACCGGCGCGAAGTGCCCCTGACCCTCCCGGCGGCTGTAGAGAATCCCGTCCTGCATCATCAACTGTTCCCCCGGCAACCCTGTGACCCGCTTCACCAACGGATCAGCTTTGATGTTGCCTTCGTCGTCCACATTCAGGTTCACCTTGGTGAAGGTGAGCATGAACACGATCTGGGATACAAAGGTTTTCACCTCCGACTTCCGATCCTGGGAGTAATGGGGGTTTTTGAACACCACGATGTCCCCCCGCCGGTAGGTGCGGAATGCCGGCAGCCCCACGCCGGTGAGGGGGAACCGGGATCCCGAGGGCGTCTTGAGCACCACCACCCGGTCCCGTACCAAAAATTCCTTCACCATTGACTCCGAAGGAATCTCGTAGAGTTGGACGATGAAGAGGTGAATCAGCGTGACCGCGAAGATAGCCTGTACCAGCGCGTCGGTCCACTCCAGGATTTCCCGGAGTAACCAGGGGAGCCGCCGCACTTGGACCGCACCGTCGCTCCGCAAATTCTTCGGGTCGGGGTTGTCCGCCGGAAGGCGCCGGCCGTGAAGCTCGTACAGCACCATGGCCGCAGTGACGAACACCGCCGCCCACAGCAGCACCTGCACCACGTCCAGCCAATGGGGAGTGCCCTGTGCCCCTGCCCGGCGTACCACAAAGGCGATCAGCAATATGTATGGAAGGTATTGGTACAATTTCCGCATCGCCGGCAATACCCCGGTATGGGCACCCGGTAGAAGCAGCCGGAAAGACACCCAGCCGGTGACCGCGCTTATGATCAAGGCCAGGGGAAACGCTGCCAAGGCAATATCCCGCCGGAACACCAGAGAAAATAACGAAAACAGCGCGCCGGCTGCCAAGCAGATAAAAACAAACAGGCGGAGTCGTTTAGACATAATCTGTATAGTGTACCACAAGAGGTAAAAAAGCGCAAGTCGTGCGCCTGGGGTTCCGCGCCCCCTATAAGCGCTGCACGGTGGTTTAGGGATGCGGGCGGGGGGGCGTCGCCCCTCCCGCGGGGGAAGGGGCGCTGAACGGCTTCACTTCGCTTCGCTCG
>JAITMZ010000078.1 GCA_031290725.1 Spirochaetaceae bacterium | reverse complement strand
ATTCCACAGCTAAAAACGCCCTTAAAGTCCAACTATTATGCAGGGGCGAGGACGTTTTTCAGCCCGCCCCCCGCCGGCCTCCCGCAACCACCGTGCAGCGCCTATAGTGGGCGCGGAATCCCAGGCCAAAAGATGGTGCCCCTCCCCGAGCCCTCCATGAGGGCGGACAGCGCGCGGGGGGTACCGCCGTTTGCCAGGAGCAAGGGGATGCCGTAGCCGGTGACCTTCTCCGCAGCCTCCAGCTTGGTGGCCATGCCCCCGGAGCCAAAGGGGTTGGTTTCGCCCATGGAGATAGCGGAACGCAGCGCCCCTATGTCTTCCACCGACGGAATCAGGGCGGCTGCAGGGTCGGTCTTGGGGTTGCCGGTGTAGACGCCGTCGATGTCGCTGAACAGGATCAACAGTTCCGCGTTCCACAAAATCGCCGTGAGGGCGCTCAGGTTGTCGTTGTCGCCGATGCGGATTTCGTCCACGGTGACCGAGTCGTTTTCGTTGATGATGGGCACCACCCCTTCGTCCAGCAGGGTAAACAGGGTATTCCGCATGTTCAGCGTGCGGAGGTCGTCGGCAAAATCTTCTTTGGTGAGAAGCAACTGTCCGATGTGGATGCCCTTCCGGCGGAAGGAAGAGCGCCAGCGGCCCATGAGCTCCACCTGGCCGATGGCGCAGAGAGCCTGGCGGTAGTGGATGTCCCGGCGACGTGACCAGCGGTCCAGGGTAGACAGCCCCGCCACCTGTGCGCCGGAGGACACCAGCACGATCTGTTTGCCCGTGGCCATGAGGCCGGCCACCTGTGCGGCAAAGTCGTCCATGAACACGCCGTTGATGATGCCGTCGGATTTAGCCAAGGTGTTGGAACCGATTTTTATCACGATCTTCCGTGCCCCGTTGATCAGGGCGCCCATGGGTTTCCTTTCGCTCATCGGATGTGCCCCTCGCCGTCGATGAGGTACTTTCCGGTGGTGAGGGCGCACAAACCCATGGGCCCCCGGACATGCAGCTTTTGGGTACTGATTCCCAATTCCACCCCAAAGCCGAACTCCCCGCCGTCGGTGAACCGCGTGGATGCGTTCACATACACGCAGGCGGCATCGATTTCCTCCTGGAAACGCCGCGCGTTCTCCAAATTTCCGGTAACAATCGTCTCGGAGTGCTGGGTGTTGTGGGTGTTGATGTACCCAATCGCCTCACCGATACTGCCCACGGTCTTTATCGCCAGAATAGTGTCCAGAAACTCAAAGCCAAAGTCGCTCTCCGCCGCCGGAACGACCCGCAGCGAAGCCCCAGGATGTGCTGCACCGGACAGCACGGCAAACGATTCGGCGTCGCAGCGCATCTCACAGCGGCCGGCAAAACGGGCGGCCACCGCAGGCAGAAAGCGGGGGAGCACCGCACGGTGAACCACCAAACATTCCAGGGCGTTACACACCCCGGGGCGTTGGAGCTTGCCGTTTTCGGCGATGTTTACGGCCATGCCCATGTCTCCGGATTCATCCACATACAGATGGCACACGCCGGTGCCGGTTTCGATCACCGGGACCCGGGAAGTTTCCACCACCCGTTTAATCAGAGCGGCACCGCCCCGGGGGATCACCACATCGATGAGACCGCGGGCGGCAAGGATGGCGTCCACCTCGGCGCGGTCTCCGGTTTGCAGCATCGCCGCAGCGCCCGGCACGGCGTCCTGTCCGGCGGCGCAAAGACCGGCGTGAATCGCTTCCATAAAGGCTTTGTTAGACTCCAGGGCGGAGGAACTGCCCCGAAGCAGCAGGGCGTTGCCGCTTTTGTAGGCCAGGGCGAAGGAATCAGCGGCGACCGCCGGACGGGACTCGTAGATGATCGCCGCCACGCCGATGGGGACCCGCACTTGCCGGATGCGCAGGCCCTGGGGTGTTTTCCAGCCGGCCACAAGCTGCCCCAGCGGGTCCGGCAGACGGATAACGGTGTCCAGTGAATTCGCCACGCCCTCAAGCCGCTGGGGCGACAGGGCCAGCCGGTCCAAAAGCGCCTCGGAGGTGCCGGCTTTCTGTGCGGCCTCCAGATCCCGCCGGTTGGCCGCCAGAATTCCCGGGGAGCGTTGTTGTATCTCCCGCGCCACCCACCCCAGCGCTGCGTTTCGCTGGGCCGCAGTGTGTGCGGCCAGAACCGCCTGAGCTTTTCGCAGTTTCCCACAGATCTCCGCCAGCATTACCCTACCCTGCCCTTCAATAATTGGCGATGAAGAACATACCCAGCAGCAGCAGTATCCGGGGTATTTCCGTAGGCTGGGGCAGGGCGTCCGCCGACCCAAAGGCTTGGGCGAATGCCCGGTTGTATTGCCAGAACACGCCGAAGTCCGGGTCTATACGCATGGCATATTCGCCGAAATCGCTCTTTTCCGTCTGGGAACCGAACATAAGGTATACCGTATCCTTCACGATGTCCATAAAATCTGCCACCGATTCGATATAGCGGGAGGCGGACACCTGGACGCAAAAGCGGTTCAGGCGGTAGAGCACCTGTTCCTTTAAGGCCTCGTCGAATTTTTCCACCCAGGTTTTTTCGATAAGCAACCGCAGGTTATTTTGGAAGCCCGTGAGGAGTTTCTTTTCGCACTCCCGCCGGGCCGGGGTTTCAACGCCAAGCACCCGGACAAATCTCTCCACATCGTCGAAGACCCCCGCAATCACCCGGACGGCAGCTTCAACCCCGGAGATATCCTCCATGTGGGACTGGGCAATAACCGTGAGGGCCGCAAAGGTCTGCTCGCCCATCACGGCACGGAGATTTTCGGAAACCCTTTGATCATTGTTCGTCGTCATCATGGAATGAATATGACAGGTTTTAAAAAAATAGTCAAGTCGTGCGCCTGGGATTCCGCGCCCCCCGCCGGCCTCCCGCAACCACCGCCCAAAGACAACTACCCGCGCGGCCTTCCGGCTTTTTGGTAGAGCTTCGGTTTTTGCAAAATTCGGTAAGATTTTGTGGTATACTCTCCTCCATGCGTACTGTTAGTGCCCTTCGCACCGGTAGGTGCGAACGAGTTTGCTCCGCAAACTCTTTGACTAGCTTGTTGCCAGCCCTTCAAATTGGCTAACCTTTCCCCGCTTGCTTTTCCCCCCCATTCCCTGCTATACTCTGCCTATCATTTATTAAAGGAGGCCCCTTATGGCACTCGATTTTCAAACCCGCGATGTGATACACAACATTGTGGCGCGGTTTGTACACGCGTTTCTTCCCGATGCGAAGAAGCCCTACAACCTCAAGGCGGAGTTCCAGCCTGAGCTGGACGTACACGGCATCGCCAGCAAGGCGGAGGTCTACAACATTCAGACCGACCCCAAGGTGATTGAGGAAGGCACGAACGCGGCCCTGGAACTCATCTACTACCTCGTGGCGGACGGCTATAGGATCAAGACGCCGCTCTTCAACCTGCGGATGCGCCTGCCCGGTGAGTATTCCGGCGACGAGACCCATTTGAACGAGGGTGCCTATCCCGAAGCGCGCATGAGTTCGTCGTCGTCCTTCCGGCAGTACCTGCGGGACACCGTAAAAGTGTCCTTCGCGGGTATCGAAGAAGACAACGGCCACATCGGCGAGGCAGTGGACGAAGCCACCGGCGCCATCGACGAAACCGCCACCATCGGCAGCATCCTCACCATTCGCGGGCACGGCCTCAAGATCGAGGCGGACGACGCGCACAAGGCCATGGTCGGGCTATACTTTGTGGATAGCAGCGGTAACAGGACCAGGGTCACCAGTATAGCGGTGAACGCGCCCAAGACCCTCAAGGTCATCGTGCCGGCAAGCCTGGCGGCGGGCACGGATTACACCGTGCAGGTGGTCACCCAGAGTTCGGTGAAGAACAGCGGCGCTCGTTTGAAGCAAGTGCGGGAAATCACGTCGGATTTTACCCTGACCGCCCAATAAGCCGCTTGGTCATGAACAGGCTTAGTTCATGGTCGTGAACAGCCTTAGTTCACGGTCGTGAACAGCCTTAGTTCATGGTCGTGAATAGGCTTGGTTCATGGTCATGAACAGGCTTGGTTCATGGTCATGAACAGGCTTGGTTCATGGTCGTGAACAGCCTTAGTTCACGGTCATGAACAGCCTTAGTTCACGGTCGGGAAAGAGCCCCACGCGGAGGCGCAAAGACGCAAAGTAGGAATAGGGTGGCGTGCTGGAAGTTTGAGGGCTTTCGGAGTTCCGTGATGCCGCCCAAATTCCTCTTGGCGCCGCTGTTCCAGGAAGTCATCACTGGTTGCGGTACAGCCCATCCGTTTGGCAAGACCCCAGCAATTTTCTATGGCCGCCCGTTGCCGTTCAGTCAGTCGGTGGCGGGGGACGACTACCTCAACCGCAGCCGCGCTTTGCGGTATGGGCCGAATCACCAGAGAAATGGCTTCACCGGGCACCCATGCTTCCGGGAGCGTAAAGTCCACATCCATGTGGATATGCCTATTGGCCGGTATTTCAACCTGGCAAGGAGTAATAAGTATGGAACAACGAACATTTTCAAAAGCGGCCCTGTGGCGCATCTGGAAGGCTGCACCCGGGACATCGCCCTG
>JAITMZ010000077.1 GCA_031290725.1 Spirochaetaceae bacterium | reverse complement strand
CAATGGCGCTGGCACAGCCGAAGGTCTTCCACCGCACGTCGGTAATCACGTCGTCCTTAATGCGTACCAGGATGAGCATCTGGTCACCGCACTTGATGTTCCCCACGATTCCCCGGCCGTCGCAGGGCCAGGCGGACTCATCGTCCATCAATACATTCTGCGGGTTGGTAAAATGTTCCTTCACCGCTTCTGAATATAACCATTCCATAATAATCTCCTCTAGTGAACTTGTCCGAAACCTCGATTATTTCTCGAACAAGCCCTGCAAAATGCGCTGCATTTTGCTGTTTTATAGCGAATGTTGTTCGGAAACTGAAGTTTTCGAACAACTCCATTCCCAAAGTCTTAAGCCTTAACCGTTGAGATGGCCCGCAGTCGGGCAATCACCGGCGGCAATTCATCCAAAATGTAATCCACCTCGGCGGCGGTGTTGTACTTGCCAAAACTGAAGCGAATCGACCCGTGGGCGAGCTCCGGCCCCAGACCGGTGGCCACCAGCACGTGGGAGGGATCCAGGTTCCCCGACGCACAGGCCGAACCGGTGGACACCGCCACCCCCAGCAAATCCAGGTGCAGCAAAATTGACTCACCCTCGGCACCGGGGAAGGATACGTCCAATGTGTTGGGCAGCACCCGGTCAGGGTGGCCGTTGATTTTGACGGCCGGTACTTTGGAGAGCAGCCCGTCCCGAAGGCGGTTCCGCAAAGCCCGGGTGTGGGCCCCGTAGTCCGCCAGGCCAACCTTTGCCAGCTCCGCAGCCAGCCCGTAGGCCGCGATGGACGGACCGTTATAGGTGCCCGCCCGAAGGCCGTGCTCCTGGTGGCCGCCGTGAATCAGCGGTTCGATGGGCGCCCCGGTTTTCATGTACAGCGCACCGATTCCCTTGGGGGCATAGATTTTGTGTGCCGAAAAAGTGGCGTAATCTACATCCCAGTCCGCCACATCCACGGGGATCTTCCCCGCAGCCTGCACCGCATCGGTGTGGAACAGGGCGCCGGCAGCATGGGCCTGTTTTGCCAGGGATTTGATGTCCTGGATCGTGCCGATTTCATTGTTCGCGGTCATCACCGATACGATGAGGGGTTTTTTGGCCAGGGCATCCCGGTAGGCGCCATCCCTGACCACGCCGTCGGAATCTACGCCCAGGCGGATCACCTCAAAACCGAAGTATTCTTCCAGGCGGCGGGCGGACTCCAGCACGCAGGGATGCTCGATTGCGGTGATCACCGCAGTCCGGCGGCCCCGTTTTTTGGCCTCGGTGACCATGGTGTTGAAAACCGTGTTGTTTGACTCGCTTCCCCCGGAGGTGAACAGGATTTCATGCGGCTTGGCGTTAATCAACGACGCCACCTGCTCTCGGGCACGTTCGATTTTTTTGGACACCCCCCGGCCGTCCTCGTGCAGGCTGGAACCATTGGCATAATCCAGTAATTCCGCAGTGTAAAAAGCGCGGACCTCCTCCGAAAGGGGGGTGGTCGCGTTATAATCCAGATAAATACGTTTCATATATACACTCCTCTATGTGGGCACATTGAAAAAATCGGTTAGATTTTTCAATGTGCCTCGCATTTCCATATCGCAATGCAATAATTGCATACGCAATTACATTTTTAACCGAAACCCTTCAAAAAATTGAAGTGCTTTTCAAGTGCCCCTGTGTCAACCTTCACTGCCCATAATGACACCGCCGCCGATAATCACCCCGTCCGTATAGGCCACCGCAGACTGCCCCGGGGCCGCCGCCCGTACGGGTTGGTCGAAGGAGATGCGCCAGATGCCCGCCCCGCCGTTCACCGGTGCGATCAGTGCCGGGACAACCGGGCTTCCCAAGCGGATCTTCACGCCGGCGCGGAAGGCTTCCGTGGGGGCGGTGCCGCCGGGCCATACCCAGTCGTCGGCAGTAAGGGCATGGCACAGCAGGCTGTTGTTGCCGGCCAACACCACCCGGTTGTTCGCCGCATCGATGGACCGCACGTAAAGGGGCTCGCCGTTCCCGCCGATACCCAGACCCTTCCGCTGGCCCACGGTGTAATGCTCGATACCGCGGTGCGTCCCCAGTACCTTGCCGTCCATATCAACCAGATCGCCGGGCCGGGGTTCCGCGCCGGAAAAAAGCGCGTCCAGATATTCCGGGGGCGCGAAGTCCTGGCTTTCGCTTCGGGCCGCCGCCGCCAGGCCCCGCTTCGCCGCCACGGCACGAACCTCCGCCTTGGTCATGCTCGCCAGGGGAAAGCGCACCCGCTCCAGCACCGCCGACGGGACGCGGTACAGGAAGTAGCTCTGGTCTTTGGCCCCATCCCCGGCAGAACGGACACACACCGGGCGGGTACCGTTGGCCAGGGGCGCGTCCGGGGAGATCAAGGCGGCGTAGTGGCCGGTGCAGAAATAATCGTAGTCCACCCCCAGGCGTTTGATACCTTTCAGGAGCGCGCCGAACTTTATTTCGCCGTTGCAGCGCACGCAGGGATTGGGGGTGCGGCCCGCGCGGTACTCCCGGCGGAAATAGTCCAGCACTTCCCGTTCGTACTCATCGGCCACGTCTACCACATGGTAGTCCATGCCCTGATCCCGGCAAAAGGCGCGACATTCCTCGATGTCATCCGCCTCACCGGGGCCGAAGCAGGAGTGCCGGCCCACGACCGGTACAGCCGCCGCCGCTTCGCCGCCGCCCTTCCAGTGGGACATGGTCACACCGATAACCCGGCAGCCCCGCTCCGCAAGGAGCACCGCAGCCACGGCGGAGTCTACGCCCCCGGAAAGTCCCACGGCAACCGTGGCGCCTCGCTCGGGCAGGGGTAATTCAGTCCAGTTCACGTACCCAATATACTGCATTTTTATAAAAAAGGGAAGAGATTTTTGAAAAATATCTCCTGTTTTGGTAGGATTTCTATCGCCTGGGATTCCGCGCCTACTATAGGCGCTGCACGGTGGCTTGGGCAGGCAGGCGGGGGCAGGCGGGGCCCTGAACGTCCTCGCCCCTGCATAACAGGTGGACTTTAGGGGCGTTTTTAGCTGTGGAATGTTCAGTGCCCCGCC
>JAITMZ010000039.1 GCA_031290725.1 Spirochaetaceae bacterium | reverse complement strand
TAACCGCTTCTCCGACAAGCACATGCTCCGCCGTATAAATATCCGGCTCTTTTCCTTGTATCCACCCAATGCCTGCCGTGAAGGAATCAATGTCATATTTGACAAAACCTTCAGGCGCTATTGCATCCGGCTTCATTAACATGCCGCAAACATTTACAACTTCGTCTTCGATGAGCATCTTCATAAAACCGACATACGCGCGCTCGTAAATGCTTTCGCTCAATGTTTTTCCAAGAGTTGTAAAAACATCTTCGCTCATACATTTCCCCCAAAATGCCGGGACAGGGTTGTTTGTTCCCATCATATCAGACATTTTTAGACGAATTTCCTTACCGATAACACACAGTTTCGGTAGATCCTTGATTTCAAACTTTACCAGTTTTACATCCATTGTAGTACTCCTCTAAGTTTTAGTAGTTGTAATAGTATAATTAAATTTTTCAAAAACATCAAGCCGTGCTGGTAGTCACACACAAAGGCGGCCTTGCGGACGAAACGCTGAAACAGATTGACGATTGAATGGGAATAAGGGGGTGCAGGGCTTCCGGGAATAAGCGCCAGCCGCCCACTTAAAAAAAAACTTCAGATTCAGTATACTAATTGTATGGAACGGAATATACGAAAAAAAAATCGCGAGCCCCGGGCTGCGGGGTGTATTGTTGGTGGCCGTGGGAGCTGTGGAAGACTTTTTTCTGTCCGGCATGTTTCAGACCCCCCCCTGGAGCCTCCGGTGGGCGGCACTCACACCGCATCACCCGCCGGAGCCGTGTCCGCCGCCGCCCTGCCGGTGGCCGAGCAATTTACCGCCGCCTACACCCAGGACGAATTGCAGAACATCAACGTGTACGACCTATGCAATGAGGGGGTGGTAAACATCAACACCCAGGTGATGGCGGTGAACTGGTTTCTGGAACCGGTTCCCCAGGACAGCACCTCCGGGTCCGGCTCGATCATCGACAAGCGGGGCTACGTCGTGACCAATACCCACGTGATCGCCAACGCTTACAAAATCTACATTTCCCTATCCGACGGCACCCAATACGAAGGCACCGTGGTGGGCACCGATGCGGCCAGCGATATTGCGGTGCTGCAATTCACCCCGCCGGAGGGCATGGAGCTGAAAACCATCCCCTTCGGCGATTCATCCAGGCTCAAAGTGGAGCAGAAGGTGCTGGCCATCGGGAATCCCTTTGGCTTTGAGCGCACCCTCACGTCGGGGATTGTGTCGGGGCTGGTTATAGGTGTGGTATGGTGATTAACCAGGAGGCGTATGTTCCCTGTTGTTATTTGTGTGCTGACGGCAACGGGTTAGGGGCGGTCTCCGGCAACGGAGACCGCCTTGGTTTGTGCAGGGTGCGGGTCATGGCGAACATACCTACCGAAAAGTCCACTGGGGGCACTGGGCTGGCAGCGCTGCCTCCAACCCGACCACTGCACGGCGACCGCTATGCGGCGAAATCATCGGAAGTTTTGGCGAACAGGCTGTTGATCCGCCATTCCGCCAGGGACGCCGCGAAGGGCAACCCGGTGGCCACGGCTTGTCGGCGATTGGTGTCCAGCCGCTCACCCAGCTTGATGGCCCGGACGGTGCCGTCATCCAGGGTCAAGGTAACGCTTGCTGCGGCGTACCCGCTGCCGTCATCCCCTGCCGGATGGGGGGCGGTAAAATCTTCACCCTCGGCGTCCAGCACCGCGCGGATGTAGTTTTCTACCCTGGTTGTGTCGGCCTCCGCCGGGCCTTCGGGGGGCGCCGCCACGGTCCAACCGCCCTGAATGCGGGTGAGCAGCACCGGCGCGGGTTTGACGGCACCCTCTGGGGATGCATCGCCGTCGTCATTCGGCGTCGGCGGTTGGATGACGACGCTTTGCACTGCCCCCAGGTCCAGTGTTTTGGGGAAGAGCCGGGTATTGAGCCAGGCGGACTGGGGGCCGGTTATATACGGCGAAAGATCGATTTCCCCGGAGCGAATCTCGGTCTGCCCGGCTTTGCGGAGGTAGGTTTCACGCCCCGCCGCATCCCTGTGGCCAATCAGCAGGTCCAGTACCGGCTGGTCCGACACGCCCGTGCGGACGACAATACGGAACGAGGTGCCTTCGGCGAGGCCCAGAGGCTCCTGGGAGGCTTTCTCAGAGGCGCGCACCGGGAAAATTCCCGGCATGGAAAGCAGCCTGAGCAGGTCGTCCACCCGTACCGTCCGCACGGGATACTCGGCGCCGTCCCGGAGCAGCACCCACCCGCCGCTCTTTTTCACCAGCGCGGTGACGGCGCTCCCGGAGGTGACGTCCAGGGCGGTAATTTCCCCCAGGCGCTTTTCATCCAGCCAGGTGTAGGCGCCGGCCCGGATGTGGATCCGCTGGGGGTCAAAGACGATGGCGGCGGTGTAGATGACCGCCAGAATTGCCACCAGCACCGACAGGGCCAGAATTTTTCGGGAATATTTAGTCTTTTGTAGCAGCATAGGTATTCTTTCTCCGTTTCCAAGCGGCGAGGATGCCCGCCGCAATCAACACCGCGGGCATCACCAGAATATTAAACCAGCGGGCAACAGCCATTGCCCGTGAACGCTTTTCCGGGTCGGTGATTTTGTCCAGTCTGCCGCCGCCGCTCTGCCGATTCCGGATGCCGATGATGTCGTCGTCGCTGGAGAGCCACAGGGCGGCCTGTACCAGAAAATCCAGGTTTTGCTGGCGCTGAATCACCATGGAAGCCACGTCCGCGTCCGCTACCAGGATAATCCGCGAAGGTTGGGGCGATTCCACCGGGCCCGGGAGGGTCTCCTCCGAGCCTTTCCGCACCGGTATTTGGCGCCCCTCAAAATAACTGGGGAGCACCCCCGCCAGGGACGCCGCCAAGATTTTTTTCCCCTCGGTGGCCGCCATCTCCTGGGTCATCAGGTAGTCCGTCT
>JAITMZ010000020.1 GCA_031290725.1 Spirochaetaceae bacterium | reverse complement strand
AGGTGATCGACGAACTGGATGCATTTCTGCGCGCGAAAGAAAATCAGGAAGCGGCGTCTTTGCTGCTTTCACAGACCGATTATCTCATCCTGGCGGCGGTGGTACACTTTGATTCGGGGCGAGGGTTTCATACCCCGCCCCTTGGGGCTAAAAAGGGGTATGAAACCCGAGACCAATTCCTCGGGAGAACAACATACCCCGCTGCTTGCGGCGGGGTTGTTGATTCGGGGCGAGGGTTTCATACCCCGCCCCTTGGGACGGAAAAAGGGCATGAAACCCAGGACCAATTCCTTGGGAGAACCACCAACCCCGCAGCAAGCAGTGGAGTTGGTGGTTCCTGCGATTTCAACGTCATCAAGGCGGCACTGTCCGGCTTGGTGCCCATTCCGGCGCTCCATGAAGGGGTACTTAACCTGGAGGAGCGGCTTTTTCTGTACCAGCCCCGGAACAAATTTTGGGGAAAACCCGGCTCCCCGGCGCAGCTCGCGGTGACTCCCGCCTTTGAGCAGATGGTACGGAAAAAAACGTCCTTGTCTCTGCTTTTTCCCCCGGCACCTCCGGTTTCAGTCGTCTCGCGGAGGAGTGTTTCGCCGGGCTTGGGGGCGTCTCTGCCGGTGACTTCAGCGTTTCTGGCCGCTTTTCTGGCCTTCGCCGCAGCAAACCGGGATTTATGCAAGGCCGGGGGCGCTATAAAAAAACGTGTGGCCGCCCGGTTTTTCAAGGTCTTCCCCGAAATCCTTCCCCGGGTACCGCCGGGTGGGGAAAACAGCGAAATTCTGGAAATACTCAACACGCTCATTGCCGCCTGCGAAAAGTTTGGACTCCTCCGCCGGGTCAAAACCGGGGATGTCACCCAGTGGGACTGCGATTTTGCCGCATGGGATAGGTTCGCATTGTTTCCTCATGAACAGCGCCTGGCCCTTCTCACGGCGACCTCCTGCCGGGATTTGCGGCCAAGCCTCATCGGGGACATGGCCTGGTTTATCCTGAATTTTATCCGCCTGCTGCCGGAAACGGGATTTACGGAATCGGTACTGATCAAAGCGGAGCTATTCTTTTTTGAGCAGTATTTTTCCGCGCCGGAAAAGAAAAAAATCCGCTTCTTCACCCCTTTTTCGGACATCATGGAAATTCTCGAAGATTCGGTACATTTTGCCGTTGCCTATGGGCTGCTGGAGGTGCTGGTACCCCGGCTTGCCGGCGAAGAATTGGTGTACCGGCGCAGTGGAGCGATTTTTCCGGAAGAAGACTCACCGGGCATTTCGGTGGACGCCGCCCACACGGTGACGGTGTTGCCTACGGTGCCCCTGACCGGCATGATCCGTTTGGCCCGGTTCGCCGACCTGGAGCGCTTCGACACGGTGGCTCGTTACCAAATCACAAAAAACTCCTGCGTTCGGGGCTTTGACCTGGGCTACACGCCCCAAGAGATCATCGGCGAGCTGCAATCCCTGTGCTCCCACGACCTGCCCCGAAATTTATCCGTAACATTGGCGGATTGGTACCAAACCTATTCCTCGGCGACCTTGTACCGGGGCTATGTGCTGCGCATCACCGATGAGCATGTCCGGCGAATTTTGCAGAACCCCGCGGTGGCGGCACACATCGCAGCTGAAATCGCACCGGGGGTGTACCTGCTCCGGGGGGAAAACGAAGCTGAACTGCGGAATCTCCTGGAAAAACAGCTTGGCCGGGATCTGGGGCAGATACGGATCTCTGCTGCCGAAGATTCTCAGGACAGCGGCGCCAAGCACGGTGTTTTTCTCCGGAACATTTCTTTTGCGGAATCCCGGCCACCGGGCATTGTTTTTTCCGGCGCCTCTGTGCCGGTGGTGGATAAAAACGCTTCAAAGGCCTTTCTGGACAGCCTTATGGCCAAGCTGGATTCCTTGGCCCTTCCCCGGGAGCAGCACAACGAGATGTCCATGCGTATTCGGCGGCGGATAATCATCAACCCGGCACAGCTCAATTCCGCGTCGGTGCTCTACGAGAAGACCGAGGCGGGGTGCATGGACTTCCAGGGGAAAATGCGGCTTTTGGAATTCGCTGTGAACAACCACACCCTGGTGGCATTACGGACGGGAACCGGGGGCGCCCAGGAGGCGAACGTGATCGGCTATCCCCTGTCCTTGAAAAAACGCGCCAGGGACATCCTGTTGATAATCCGCACCGAACCGGGCAACTGCCTCCAGAGTTATTCCGTGGGCCAGCTTCAAGCGGTGCGGAAGGTGCGGGTATCTTTTTTTACCGGGTTACCCTACCTCTAGGGACACGCTGATTAACCTGTTCGCGGGGTTAGTGCGATGTCTTGGCGCGGCTAAAAATCGAGTAATGTCCGTGGTTATTAGATCAGGGCACAGCTAAAAACCCCGGTTGGGTTTTCAGCACTCCCCCAGGGCGATCCCCACGGGGCAATGATCCGAACCGAACACCTGGGGCAGGATGAAGGACTCCCGTACCGCCGACAAAAACCCCTGGTTTACACAGTGATAGTCGATTCTCCACCCCACATTGTTTTCCCGGGCGTTCATGCGATAGCTCCACCAGGTGTATTGTTGTGGCTCCGGGTGAAAGTGCCGGAAGGTGTCTACAAATCCCGATGACGTGAAGGTATCCATCCATGCCCGCTCCTCCGGTAAATATCCCGCATTCCCCTCGTTTTCCCGTGGCCGGGCCAGGTCGATGGGCCGGTGGGCGATATTGTAATCCCCGCAGAGCACGATGTTCCGCCCCGCAGCCACCAGGGCGCGGCAGTAATCCAGGATGGCGGCGCAGAAGTCCAGCTTATAGGGGAGCCGCGCCCCCGCATCCCGACTGTTGGGAAAATAGGCGCCGATCACCACCAGATTCCCGTACCGCGCCGCCAGTACCCGCCCCTCGTCGTCGAAGGCGGCATTCCCCAGGACGGACACCTGGTCGGGATCAATTTTGCTGTAGATGGCCACCCCGGAGTAACCCGGCCGTTTCGCCGGTGCCCAAAATGACCGGTAGGACACACCGCCTCCCGCAGGATTACGGAGCTCCGCCGAAAGCTGCTCTGGCCGCGCCTTGATCTCCTGCACACACACCACATCCGCTCCGGACCCCAGAAGCCAGGGAACAAAGCCTTTTTTCTCCGCCGCCCGGATGCCGTTCACATTCCACGAATAGACATTCAACATAATTTCCAGTATACTGAAAATTATCGGATGTGACAAGGGGCGTAATTTTGTGGTATGGAAACGCTGTGCCTGGCCGTGAAGATTTTCGGATAAATCTACGGAGCCCATATAAAGGGTTTCGAGAAAATCTAACCGAATTTTTTGCGATATCCTTGCGCAATTCCCGAAAAGTATGGTATACTGTACCAGTTCAATACTCGCGTGATTTAGAGGAGGATGCGTATGCCAAAGGTTATTTCCATTATTTTAGGTGGCGGTAAGGGCACCCGCCTGTATCCCCTTACCAAGGTGCGTTCCAAGCCGGCGGTGCCCTTTGGCGGCAAATACCGCATCATCGACATCCCCGTGTCCAACTGCATCAACTCAGGGTTTAACCAGATTTATCTCGTCACCCAGTTCAACTCTGCGTCGCTGCACCTGCACATTAACGGTGCCTATGTGTTTGACCGTTTCTCCCACGGCTATGTAGAAATCCTCGCGGCAGAGCAGACCCCGGATCGTTCGTCCTGGTTCGAGGGCACGGCGGATGCGGTGCGGAAGAATATGCACCATTTTCGCAACCAGAATCCCACCCATTACGTGATTCTCTCGGGGGATCAACTGTACCGCATGGATTTGCAGCAATTCGTGCAAAACCACATCGACTCTAGGGCGGAGATCAGCATCGCCACCACCGCCGTGACCAGGGAGGACGCATCGGGGTTTGGGATCATGAAGGCGGACGCCCAGGGCCGCATCACGGCGTTCATGGAGAAGCCCGGAGCCGCCAAGGACATCGCCGAATGGAAGGTGCCCGCCAATGTGCAGACCCGTCTGCCCCCTGAGAAGCAGTACCTCGCCTCCATGGGCATCTACATCTTTGACGCGGCGGTGATGGAAGAGGCCCTGGACAATGATTGCGTGGACTTTGGCAAGGAGATCATCCCCAACGAAATACAGAAGCGGCACGTGGTGTCCTTCATGCACACGGGCTACTGGGAGGACATCGGTACCATCCGCAGTTTTTTTGACGCCAACATCGACCTCACCAAAATCTGCCCGGAATTTAATTTTTACGATGAGGAAAAACCGATTTGGACCAGCCAGAGGAATTTGCCGCCTTCAAAGATTAACAATTCGGAGATTTTGCAGTCCATCACCAGCGAGGGCTGCATCGTTAACCAGGCAAAAATCGTGCACTCGGTGGTGGGGGTGCGCACGGTGATTGAATCGGGCAGCGTGATCGACAACGTGGTGTGCATGGGGAGCGATTTTTACGAGCCAACCGGCAGCCAGCGGGACTACTCGGTGCCGGCCCTGGGTATCGGTAAAAACTGCCGCATCGCCCGTACCATCATCGATAAAAATGCCCGCATCGGGGACAACTGCTCCATCGGTATGCAGGACAAACCCTACGAGCCGGTGGAGACCCCGGCCTACCAGATAGTAGACGGCATCATCGTGATAAAAAAAGATGCGGTGATCCCCAGCGGCACCGTGATATAGGGAAGCGTTGATTCGCGGCGAGGGTTTCATACCCCGCCCCTTGGGGCGAAAAAAGGGTATGAAACCCGAGACCGATTCTTCGGAAGAACAACATACCCCGCTGCTTGCGGCGGGGTATGTTGATTCGCGGCGAGGCAATTGCTTTTTTGCCGAATCTGTGGTATACTATATCCCCTATGTTGAATACGACCTTTGTGCTCAAGATTTTTGAAGGATTCTCGATTGACCGGTGGAACGACTTGGTGCGGCCCTTTGACATCATTGAGATGGACAAGGCGGGGGAAAAAATGGTTCTGGCCTACATCATCGGTAAATTTGAAGAATACGCCGGTGCCAAAGTGGACTGGGATTGGCTGGTCTACTCGTCCCTCTTCGACCTGCTGAAAAAAATCGCCCTGTGCGATATAAAATCCCCGGTCCAGCGAATGATCCGTACCGAATATCCTGGGGAATACAAAAAACTGGACCAATGGGTGCTCGACCAGTATAAAAATCTCATCGACCAGGACCTTTATGGCCGCTTTCGCTCATACCTCACCGAATCGCCTGCGGAGACCACCCTGACGGCACGGATACGTCGGGCGGCCCACAAGTTCTCCACCCAGAGGGAGCTGGACATGATCGCCCCGGTGAACGAACCCGAGCGTCTCCAGCGAATCCGCAAGGGTGTGGCGGCTGACCTGGTGGAATACCTGGATCTGAGGGGAGTGCAGGAATTGGTGAGCAAGCAACGGCCCTTCGATTTTCTGATGTGTGTGGAGCAGCTCCGCTTTCAGATTCGCTGGAACCAGACCCCCCGGGTGCCTAAAACCAGCGTGCTGGGCCATTCTTTTTTCGTGGCGGTGCTCACGCTGCTCCTTGGCCGGGAGTGCGGCGTGCCCCTGTGTCCCCGGCGGCGGTTCAACAATTTTTTCTCCGGCCTTTTCCATGATTTGCCGGAAGCGGTGACCAGGGACATCATCTCCCCGGTGAAGCGGGCTACCGGCGGCCTGCCGGAGATCATCAAGAATATCGAAGACAAGATTGCGGAGAAGGAACTGCAGCCTTTGATGGAAGATTTTTACCGGGATGAACTGGCCTATTTTTCCGCCAACGAATTCGACAACCGCATCCTGGAAAACGGCCTGCCCCGGATCGTCACCTTCGAGGAACTGAATGGGCGCTGCAACCGGGACGACTGCTCCCCTGTGGACGGTGCGCTGGTACGGTCGGCGGACCAAATCGCGGCGTTCATCGAGGCGGACCAGTCCATCCGCTACGGCACCACGTCGCCCCACCTGGTGGAAGGCCGGGATGGGTTACTGCAGACTTATCGGGATGCGCCGCCCATCAATGGGTTTGACATTGCAGAGTTTTTTCGGGTATACTGGGAATCATATTGAAGGGCGCCTCTAAGGATTCTGATTTTTCGAGGTGCCCTATAGAAGGAGTTTGTTATGGCAAAAACACCGGTTGAGTTGCGAAACTCAAAGCTCGGCCCCCGGGTGGTCGAGGCGCTCAAAAAACACTATTTTGACGCATGGTATTTCGACACCAGCGCTGAGGCGGTCGAAAAAATTATTTCCCTGATACCCCCCGGCGACGTGGTATCCTGGGGCGGTACCGTCACTATGGACGAATTGGGGATCCAGAAAATCCTGGCAAAACGGAACCAACCGGTGATCGACCGGGACACCGCAAAAACCCCGGAGGAGCGCAATGAGCTGCAACGAAAGGCCCTGCTCTGCGACACCTACCTGGCCAGCGCCAACGCCTTGAGCGAGGACGGCCAGTTGGTAAACATCGACGGCAACGGGAACCGGGTGGCGGCCATGGCCTATGGCCCCCGGCAGGTGATCGTGGCGGCGGGGATGAACAAGGTGGCCAAAACCGTGGAGGACGCCTTGGTGCGCGCCAGGACTATCGCCGCACCGCTGAACGTACAGCGTTTTCCGGATTATCCCACGCCCTGTGCCAAGACCGGCACCTGTTTCGACTGTTTTTCCGAGCGGTCCATCTGCAACTTTTTCGTCACCATCAGGGTGTCCAGGCCGGCGGGACGCATCAAGGTGGTGCTCATTGGAGAAGATTTGGGCCTATAGGGTCAAGCATGACGGCGCTGATTTATTCGCAGCGAGGCCAATTCCCCGGGAGAAACAACATACCCTGCTTGCGGCGGGTTGTTTCTCCCGGAAGCAATTCTTCTCATCAGGATAACCCGGCGCTTTCCCACGCCGCCGCCCCCAGTAGTCCCTGGGCGAATCTCTACTAAAAGCCGGAAGACTACTGCCGGCGCGGCCTTCCGGCTTTTTGGTAGAGATTCGTTTTTTGCAAAAAAACTGAAAGATTTTGCTGAAAATCGCTTGACATGCGGGAGGATTCTGTGGTATACTCTTCTCTATGCATAGTGTTAGTGATTTGTTGCCAGCCCCTATTTCCGCACCCCTTCAAACCAGTAGGTTTGAACGAGTTTGCTCCGCAAACTCTTTGCCAGCGATTTTCGCCGGTACAGCACGCCGGATACCGGCAAAAAAAAGTCAATTAGCCCCCCCCCCCCCCCCCCATACATACACCGTTAATTAGTGCCTATACACTCTCTATTCTCGGAAAAGTACCGGATGCGTCCGTAGGACACGCCGGTTTTTTTATATACCTGCACAAATTTTACCGCGAAGTCAAAAAAGGCGAAAAAGAAAAGGAAAAATCGGGTTTTATCCTAAAAACTTCTTCGCCTTCTTCGGCTTTGCGGTTGAATTCTGAATTGCTGCCCCCAGAAACGCGGGGGCTGCCCCCGGAGCTTGCGCACTCCAGTACGGAATCTGCGTACTGTAGTACGGAACCCGCGTACTACAGTGCGAAACCTGCGTACTGTAGTGCGGAACCCGCGTACTGTAGTGCGGAATCTGCGTACTACAGTGCGAAACCTGCGTACTACAGTGCGGAGCTTGCGTACTACAGTGCGGGACTTGCGTACTGTAGTGCGAAACCTGCGTGCTACAGTGCGGACACAAAGGCTACTCCCCCGCTGGTGCGGGGAAAAGCCCCGGCATTATGTGAAAAAAATGCCGGGAATATCAAATGGGGGCAAAAGCCCCGGCGCCGGTGTACGGCGCAAAGGAGCGGTTATGGCACAGAGCGATTGGCTCCCCCGCAGGGAGCAGGGTTTGGTGGATTTGCTGGTAAAATGGGTCTTGTGGCTGGTGGATACGGCAAAACGTACGCTCTTTGGCTGGGACGAGACGGAGTGCGAGCAGGCGGCGGACAAAATCAAGGATTTTACCAATGCCCGGGAGACTTACGAAGCTGACAAGTCCCCGGAAAACCGGCTTGCCAAGGACGAGGCCAAGGCGGCGGCGCTTGCTGCCATGCGGGGCTTTGCCAATACGTCAGTCCGGTTCAATCCAAAGATGACGGACACCGACCGGCTGGTGTTGGGCATCCATCCCAAGGACAACAGCCACACGCCCAAACCCAAGCCCACGGATCACGTGGATTTCACGCTCAGCGTGGACGCCCAGGGCCATGTGGTTCGCTCGGATTTCCACATCTCCGGCAGCGCAAGCCGCAGCAAGGGCCCGTATCACGGCGCGGAAGCCCGTATCTGGGTGCTGCCTTTGAGCGAGAGCCCGCCCCCAGGCCCCCACCATCCCGGCTGGAGAAGCGAGGTGGACACGGCAACCCCCTGGGAGCACCAATTCGACGACGACGAGATAGGCAAGCGTCTCTACATCACCATGCGCTGGGAAAACCCCTCGGTGGGCAAGGGCGAAGACCCGGAGTCCAGCAAGGGCCCCTGGAGCGTGATACAGAGCGTGGTGATCGCGTAGTGCTTCGACAGGCTCAGCAACCGGGGCAACCGGTGCCTGAGCCTGTCGAAGGCTAGTTTTGGCTTTAAGCCCCCGCCACCAAACTTTGGTGCCACAGCCAGCCGTGAGTTTCACGGTTCCGGTTTGGGGCGGGGCTTACAGTATATATGAAATCCATGGAGGTTTCAAGATGAAAAAGAGAACATTGGTTCTTGGTTTGGCGGCGCTTCTGGCGCTTGCCATGGTTTTCACGGGCTGCGGAAACGGCAGCAGCAGCACGACCAACGTCTATCCGGGCGTTACAGGGGACAACCTGGGCCCGGTGGTGGCGACGCTGACGGCGGCGGAAGAGGCTTTTGCCAAGGGGTACACCCCCCGTCTTTCTGTCGGGGGATGTTACCATCACCGGCGGCGCGTCAGGCGCCACGGGCGACGTGCTTGACATTGGCAGCGGCATCACCCTGACCGTTACCGCAAACGCGACCAACGGCGTTACGCTCGACAAGGCTATCATCGATGTGTTGACCAACGGCACCTTCGCCGTAGTAACGTATGGCAATCTGATACTTGCCTACAGTGGCACCGACGGCGTTACCTCCGGTTGAACTGGGCCGCCTCCCTCGCGGGGGGCGGCTCAGCAGCCCCCCCGCCGGACTTCGTAGGCGGGCCTTCGACAAGCGCATTTATGCGCCGCTCAGCAACCGGCGGTTTGAATGGCACACCACAGGTGGTTTGAGTGGCACACCACAGGTGGTTTGAATGGCACACCACAGGTGGTTTGAATGGCACACCACAGGTGGTTTGAGTGGCACACCGCCGGTGGTCAGCCACCCTGATCGCCGGTGGTCAGAGTGGCTGATCTTCATTTTACCGGCGCGCTCATACTCCACAGCGGTGTGTTCTAACACACCACCCCGGTGTGCCCTAACACACCGCCCCGGTGTGCCCTAACGTCGCGGCGGCAAAGTAGATTATTGGCCTGACCCACACTACGCTGTGTGGGCGGGAGGAGGGCTTTGTTGTGGGCTTTGACGGTGTCAGTCATCGTGACACGGCGCGCTTACCGTGAACGGCAAGCTCACCACCGGCGCGAGCAACGTCCTGAACGCCAACCTGACATCAGTTGTAATTGGTGAGGACGGCGAGCTGGACGCGAGCGGCCAGGCGGGGAATACCTTCGCGGCGGCAGAGACAATTACTATCGCTAAGGGCGGCGCGGGGACGCTGGGAAGGCACGGGCGGTCTCCGGGGACGGAGGCCGCTTTGTTTTACGCGCTGGGCTGGGAAGGATGCCAGCCAAAGAGTTTGCGAAGCAAACTCGTTCGTGCCTACCGGCACGACTGGATACCGCCGAGACCTTAGTATCTTGCCAGTACATTGTACACCTCCTGGGGCGTCCTTGCTTCACGCAGGCGCAGCGCGTAGGGGGATTTGAGCAGGAGCAGCAGTTGCCGAAAAACACTCAGATGTTCCCCGTGGGACACATTGTCCGTGAACAGCATGAACACGATATGCACCGGCTTTCCGTCCGGCGCGCCGTAGGGGATCCCGGCGGGGGAAATCCCCACCGCGCCCATGACCCGGCTAACCGGGGCGTACCTGCCGTGGGGCACCGCGATGCCGGGCATAATCCCGGTGTTCATCCGTTTTTCCTGGGCGTAGATCGCGTCCAGCATACCGTCCCGGTCATATTCCGGGTGAACCGTTGCTATGTGCTGCACAAGCTCCCTTATGGCCCCAGCCATCCTCCCCGCGCAGACCGCTTCGCGGACTGCGCCTGCCCCTAAAACAGCCTCGGAAACAGGGCCGCCGGGATGGCCAAAAACACATCCCGGAAGGCGATGAGCACCAAAAGCACCCCCAGGGACGCCAGCAAATAGGGGAGCACCCCCTTGAAGGCCCGCTCGATGGTGATGCCGCTGATGGAGGAGGCCAACAGCAGGCAGATGCCGTAGGGCGGCGTCACCAGGCCCAGGGCGAGGGTCATCACGATGCTACGCCCCAGGATGATGGGGCTGATGCCGAGGGCCACGGCCGAGGGCAGAATGATGGGCACGAAGAGTATCATCGCCGGGATGGCGTCCATGAAGGTGCCCAGGAAAAGGAAGAAGAGGGTGACCACGATGAGAAAGGTGGTCACGCCGCCGGGGAGGGTGGTGAAGAAGGCCTGGGCCTGCTGGTTGAGGCGGTAGAAGCTGAGAAGCTCCCCCAGGGCGTTGGCCGTGGCGAGGGCAAAGAGGGAGAGGCTCGAGAGCTTCATGGTGTCCACGAGGATGCGCGGCAGGTCACGGAACTTGATGCTGCGGTAGAAGACCATGCTGATAAACAGCGCGTAGAGGCAGGCAAAGGCCGCCGCTTCCGTGGGGGTGAAGAGGCCCGTGACAATGCCGCCGATGAGGATCGCCGGGGTGAGGAGGGCGGGCAGGGTTTTTATTACGAGGATGACCGTGTCCTTGAGGGAGAGGCCCGCGCTCTTGGGGAAGTTTTTCCGCTTGGAATAGAAGAGGATCACCCCCATCTGGGCCAGGCCGATGAGGATCCCCGGCACGAGGCCCGTCATGAAAAGCGCACCGGTGCTCACGTTGGCGATGCCGGCGTAGACCACCATGATGATGCTCGGGGGGATGATCGACCCGATGGTGCTGGACGCCGCGGTCACCCCCACGGCGGTTTCCTTGTCGTAGCCTTCGCGCTCCATGGCCGGGATGAGCACCTTGCCGATTCCCGCGGTGTCCGCCTGGGAGGAGCCGGATATGCCGGCGAAGATCATGGACACGAGCACGTTGGCGTGGGCAAGCCCGCCCCGGAAGCGGCCCACCAAAGCGGTGCTCACGTCGATGAGGCGATTGGAGATGGAGCCCTCATTCATGAGGTTGGC
>JAITMZ010000158.1 GCA_031290725.1 Spirochaetaceae bacterium | reverse complement strand
ACAAGCAGCAGGAACGGGTCATTATCCGTTCAAAAAAATGTATGAACACCAAATTAGTGGACTGGATTGTGGTGCAAGATCGGGATCCTGACAATCTTCCTTCCCGAAACACGGACACCACGGTACTGCTGTCGGATATCCGGGGATTCACCAGCCTGTCCGAAGATATGCCCTCCCAATCGGTGACCGGCTTCCTGACAGGTCTCAACGAGGCGTTGGCCCAACCCCTGTTTGTGGCGGAAGACCAGGGCCATATCGCCTATACGGATAAATTCATGGGCGACGCGGTGATGAACATCTTCAACAATCCCCACATCGCCCTGGAAACGGCCATACGAATCCGCATCCAGCTCCAGAAGTTCAACGATAACCCGGCCGCTTTCTTCCCGGCAGCGCCGCCGGGGATGCATGTGGACATCGGCATTGGCATCGCCTCCGGACCGGTGACACTGGGAGTGATGGGCCATTCCCGCCGGCTGGACTACACTCCCATCGGCGACACCGTGAACATGGCATCCCGGCTGGAAAGCCTGACCAAGGAATACCACGCGCCCATTTTGGTGAACGACGTGCTCTACCGAAGTATACGGCCAGAAGACTTTCATCTGCGTCACATTGACCGCATCCGGGTCAAGGGAAAAATGCACCCCGTGGACATCTATGAGGAATTCAGCTGCGACCTACCGGAGGTCCAATCCCTAAAAAACGAGGCCCTTATCCGATTCTTGGAGTTGCAGGAAATGTATTTTGCCGGTAAAAACTGGGAAGATGCCATCCACCTGGCGGAATTTTTGGCCCAAAAGGGGGATCCCGTGGCGCAGATTTACGGGCGGCGGATGCGGGCTATCTCCGCCAGTCCCGATCTGCTCGCGCACTGGGATGGGGTGTATACATTTAGTGAAAAGTAGCGCAGTGCCCGTGACTTGACAAAGTGCCTTTATCAAGGTAAAGTTTAACATACGGGCTTTTTAATAATACACAAAACTGAAGGAGTATCTATGCTTACAAAACCGCAGGTTATTACCAGATTCAGAAATGCGGCGGCAAAGATCATTCTGGCAAGGGATGAACTTATCGCCATCGACGCTCAATTCGGGAACGGGAACCACGGGATAACCATGGAGAAGATCGCCGCATCCATGCTTACCGTTATGGCGCGGGCAGAAGCGAGCGACATGGACATAAAAACCATGCTGAACCGTATCTCCACAGAAATAATGACGTTGAACGGCGGCTCATCGGTACCCCTGTGGACTACCCTATTTGAAGGCCTGGGAAAAGGTACCCCCCATGCCGCTGAACTGGATGGTTCGGCGCTAAAAAAAATGTTCCGTTCCTGTCTGGATGCCATGTGCGACCTGAGTACCGCCCGGGTGGGTGACAAGACCATGATGGATACCCTGATTCCTGCGGTAGAGGCCATCATTGGCTGCCCCAGCGATGATCCGGCGGAAATTCTGGAGACCGGTATGATCGCCGCAAAAAAAGGCGCCAAGTCCACCCAAAATTTTATAGCAAAATTTGGCAGCGCCAGGGACTATAAAGAGGCGACCCTGGGGGCCATGGATGCGGGAGCAATGTCCATGATGTGCTTTTTTATCGGTTTAACCAAGGGTTGACCGGTTTTCTGGTCCAATAACCTCGGGGTGCAGCAATTCTAATTGAATTGCGAATTATTGAGCTGCTTTAGCGGGGCTTTGACTTTTATAGCAATCCGGATTAAACTGGGGGCATGATCAAACTGATTCCCGCTGTTTTTGAAAAACCCTGGGGCTGGGAGCGCTGGCTTGTGTCAACCCACCCGACGGGCCGGTCAACCGACCCGTCGGGGCGCTCCCTGTCGGCTATCCTGGGGGCGGACTACCCGTTGCTGGTGAAGCTGATCCGGGCCGATGACCGCCTGTCCGTGCAGGTCCACCCGGACGATACCCTCGCCGCCTGCCGGGAGCACAGTCGGGGAAAAACAGAATGTTGGCTTGTATTGGACGCCGCGCCGGGCGCATGGCTTCTGGCGGGTTTTCGGGACGACTGTACCGCTTCTCCAGAAACCCTCCGTGAGGCGGTCCGCAGAGACGTCCAGATGGGCACCCTGGGGGATCGCCTGAAAAAATACCCGGCCCGGCCCGGAGATTTTCTGTACATTCCCGCAGGCACGGTGCATGCCATCGGCGGCGGGGTGCGGCTTCTGGAAATTCAGCAGTCCAGCGACATCACCTACCGCCTGTATGACTGGGGCCGCGGCAGGGAACTGCACGTGGAAAAAGCCCTGGAAGCGATTCGGCCTGTGCCGCCGCAGTACATCCCCCATTTTGCCGGGCATTTTGAGTGCCCCCATTTCACCCTGGATTTGGTCGATGGGGGCGGATATACCGGCGGTGGAACAACGGATTTTTGCCTGGTGATCCTCGCCGGCCAAGGCTGCATCCAGTCGCAGTGCGCCGGCACCGCCAGTCAACGCCTCCTGGCCGCCCCGGAGGACGCAATTTTTTGCCGCGCCCGGGAGGAGCTGTGTTTAGCGGATAATATGCGCGCACTGTTGATTCGAGCGGAGAAGTTTCACACCCCGCTTCCCTAGAACGAAAAAGGGGTATGAAATCCCAGACTAATTTATCGGGAGAACAGGACGCGCCGGACTGATCGGCGTCTATTTTGCCAAGCTCAGTACACAGTCCTTCAGGTCGGACGCCGGGGCGTGGGTCTTGATGAATTCCAGTACACCGGGGACCCCCAGGGCCCGCCGAATTACCTCTTTGTCCATACAGCCCAGGATTTCCTTCATGGGCTTATGGGCGTCTAGGGAAAGTTTTTCCAGCTGTTTCCGGGTGCCGGTTTGGATTTCCACCCGGGCCGCCGGATAGCCCTTGCCGAAATAACTCTGGTCCAAGGCAGCCTTAAAGATATATTTCAGGTTCACATCGCCTCCCAGGGAGTAGCCCTTATTAAGAGACAAGGACAGGCAGTTCCCCGCGTTCACTTGTGCCCAGAGAAAAGCATCCACCGGGTCGATCAGGAGCCCGCAGGCGGTCCCCGGAAACTGCATCACCGCATTGAAATAGCCCTGGCCGTTGCCGCAGCCTCCCATCACAAAATCTACCGCACCCAGGTTAAGCAGCAGGGCGGACAGAAAGCCCGTCTCTATGTAGGTCAGTTCCGGTTCACCCGCCGCGTTCTTCATGCCCAGGTTATGCACCTCATGGCCCAGTCCGTCCAGCGCCTTCAACACATCGTCGTTTCGGTGTTTGGTGCTCCCTTCATTGATAACTGCGATTTTCATAGTCTCCTCCGATTCATTTTTTCAGCAGCTCCTTGACGCGAGCCACCGGTTCTCTATATCGTTCGTCGCCGATAATAAAGCCGGGGAAATAACCTTCATAACTGAAGGTATCGTCATACGCGCAATCCCGGAGCAGGGCGAAAATGCCCTCCAACTGACCCACATCGTGGATGTCCGGCAGGTGGCGCTCC
>JAITMZ010000143.1 GCA_031290725.1 Spirochaetaceae bacterium | reverse complement strand
AGGCAGGAGCGATGATGCGGTTGGCGGCGATAAAAAACAAGCCGGAGATGTGGCACAGGAAAACCCTCAGGGTGAGAGACACCGACCGGTCGCCGAACCCGCCCCCGCGGTAGATGAAGGTGATGATCTCTCTGCCGGTCACCAGGGAGAAAAAAGTCACCGGGATGGTGATTAAGGCGATGATGCGTATTGAATGGGCCAGCATATCGTTAAAGCCCCCCCATTCCTCCCGTTGGGCCATTCCCGACAAGTCCGGCAGAATCACCGTGCCGATGGACACGGCAAATACCCCCAGCATCAGTTCCTGCAAACGCAGGGAATACTGCAAGCTCGCCACAATTCCCGGCCCCGCGTTTCCCGCCAGCGCCGTGGACACCAGGTCGTTCAGTTGGTACGCCGCCATCCCCACGATGGTGGGTGCGATCCGCGCCAGCACGATACGCACGCCGGGGTTGGCAAAGGCCGCGCGCAATGAACACGGCGCTATCCGCCAGCCCTGACGCAGCACAAAGGGCAGCTGGAACAGGGCCTGCACGCACCCCCCGACGATTACTCCGATAGCCATGGCCCGGGCAGGATTGGCGGTATGGGGAGACAGAAGATAGGTACCGCCGATGACGATGATATTGAACAGTATCGGGGTGAACCCGGAGGGCGCGAATATCTTCAGGGTGTTCAGGATACCCTGGAAGAATGCCGCGATGGAAATCACCAGAAGATAGGGAAACATAATCCGCGTGAGGAGGGTCATCTCGGTGAGGGTGACGGTTTGGGTACGGTCGTAGAAGAAAGGTACGATGAGCGGCGCGGCGATAATCCCGATGCCCACGATAAGGGCCGTCAAAAAGGACACCACGGTGAACACGGCGCCCACAAAGCGGGCTGCCCGGCGGAGGGATTCGGCTTTGTTGCCGTCTTCCTCCAACAATGCACGGAAGGCCGGGATGAAGGCCACGGAGATGCTGTTCTCCGCGAAAAGCCGGCGGAACAGGTTGGGTATCATGAAGGCGATCCCGAAGGCGTCGGCCAGGGGCGAAGTGCCCAGGAACGCCGCCTTGGTCATCTCCCGAAGCAGCCCCAGCACCCGGGACACCAGGGTGAGCGCCGAAAGGCTTGCCCCCGCGCGCCATAGGCTGCCGAAAGACCCTTTGCCTGCCATTCACCCTACCTCCGTCCGCAGTGTGCCGTCCCGCCTTTCCCCTGCAGCGGCCAGTTGTGCCGCTGCCACGTCACCCATGTAGGGCACCTCCACGCCGTGGGTCTTCTGAAACAAATCCGCCCCTTTTCCCGCGATCAGCACCGCATCCTCCGCGCCCGGCGTCAGAGCGAAAGCCCGGCGGATAGCCTGAGGGCGGTCCAGTTCGATGCGCACCCGCGCCCTGCCGGTCATGCCCGCAGCGATTTCCCCCGCGATGGCTGCCGGATCTTCGTCTCCGGGGTCGTCGGTGGTGAGTACCGCCTCATCCGCCAGTTCGTCCAGCGCCTGTGCGATGCCTTGCCGGCGGGACTCACCCTTATTCCCGGTGCTGCCGGTGACCACCGCCACCGTGCCCTTGTGTTTGTGCCGCACATACCCCAGAACGCTGTGCAGGCTGGCGTAGTTATGGGCATAGTCGACGTAGACCGTGCCCCCGGTGGCTCGCGTGAGCACCTCCATGCGCCCCGGTACACGGGCTGCCGCCAGTCCCGCCCGGATTGCCTGCTCCCCGATGCCGGTCAAGACGGCGGCATTGATGGCGGCGGCGGCGTTGCTGCGGTTAAAATCCCCGGGAAGGGACACGTCGTATCCGGCGGCGTCATCCGCGCGGAACAAGCGAACCGGCACGTTTTGCGCCAGCGCTTCCCGGTGCAGCAGGTCGAAATGGCTGCTCTGCGCGTTCAGGACGATGGCTCGGGCGTTGTGGAGCAAACGGCGCTTGCAGGCAAAGTATTCGCCGAATGTCGCATGTTCGATGGGGCCGATGTGGTCCGGCGAAATGTTCAAAAACACCCCCACATCGAAGGTGATGCCGTAGACGCGATCGATCTTGTATGCCTGGGAGGACACTTCCAGCACCAGATGGGTACATCCCGCATCCGCCGCTTTGTCCATATAGGCGAACAGGTCCAGGGACTCCGGCGTGGTGAGGCTGGATTTGCGGAAGGTTTTCCCATCGGTGGTGGTGTCAATGGTGGAAAAGAGCGCGGTTTTCTTGCCCGCCGCCGTGAGAATGTGCCACAGGAAGTAGGCTGCGGTGGTTTTTCCCTTTGTTCCGGTGACGGCGATGGTGAACAGCCGCTCCTGGGGATATCCGTAAAACTCCGCCGCCAACACCGCCAGCGCCTTCCGCACGTCCGTGACGATGATGGGGTAAAGCGCTCCGCCGGTGCCGGCCGGTTTGTCGTTCTCCGCCGCCACGCAGATCCGCACCCCGCGGCTCACCGCATCCGCTAGGTATTCCGCGCGGAAGCCCCGCCCCTTGCACACAAACAGCGTCCCCGGCCCGGCCTTTCGGGAATCGCAGGCCAGATTCGTGCAGACCTCACTGTCCAGTCCCGGCGGGAAATTATCCGGGAGTGTGGGTACCGCGTCGCTGTGTTCCGCCACGCCGCGCCACAGGCCGTGCTGCGCCAGCAGTGCGTGTATGCGGGGGAAGGTGAGTTGTTTCATGGGGATATTCTAGCACAAACTGGGGGGATATACAAGTGGTGGGGGGGGGGGGGGGGGGGGCCCGCCCCCGCCC
>JAITMZ010000125.1 GCA_031290725.1 Spirochaetaceae bacterium | reverse complement strand
TCGCAGAGCCCGATCCTGCACGCTTCGTTGCCGTCGATCATCTGGGCGCTCAGAACCAGGTAGTTTGCCATGCCCTTGCCCACCAGGCGGGAGAGCCGCTGGGTGCCGCCGAAGAAGGGAATAGTCCCCAGGTTCACTTCGGGCTGGCCGAACTTGGCAGTCTCCGCCGCAAGACGGATGTCCGCGGTCATGGCAAGCTCGCAGCCGCCCCCAAGGGCAAAACCGTTCACCGCGGCGATCACCGGTTTGTCCAGGTCGTCGATGAAGGCAAACACCCTGTGCGCCTTATAGGCATACTTGTGAATGGTGGGCACATCCATGCTGACCATTTTGGAAATGTCCGCGCCGGCCACAAAGGCCTTTTCCCCGGATCCGGTGATAATCACCGCTCCCACTGCGGGATCATCCGCAATTTCCTGAAAGGCGGCTCCCAGGTCGTCCAGGACGGATTCGTCCAGGGCGTTCAAGGACTTAGGCCGATTGATCGTGACGACCGCAATACGGTCGGCCACTTCGATCAAAAGACTCTCATAGGTTTTCATATTTGCTCCTTGCAAAAATTATTTCTACCTGCCAACGGCAGGTTTTTCCCATAGTGTAAGCCGGAACGCCTCAAAAACTACAGTTCCTGAGGCGGCCCCTGCTTATTTCTTCAGGCCCATGATCTTGTCCGTGAAGATCCGGGGATCCATCAGCTTGGGCTTCCCGTCCATTTTGGGCGTAAACTCCATCAGGTCAAGGATCTGCGTCTGCAAATCAATGCCCGGGGCTATTTCGGTCAGGTACATCCCGTCGGAGCGCAGTTCAAAAACCGCCCGCTCGGTGAGATACTTCACCGGCTGCTTGACCTTCCGGGCATAGTCCCCCCCAAAGGTCACCTGCTCCACCGCCTTGATGAATTTCTTTTCCTTCCCTTCTTCCAAGATGGTCAGTTTCCCGTCGCCGGTTTTGACCTTCAGGCCGTCGGCGGTAAAGGTGCCGCAGAAGAACACTTTCTTGGCGTTCTGGGTGATGTTGATAAACCCGCCGCAGCCCGCGAGGCGCGGCCCGAACTTGCTCACGTTGATGTTGCCTTTCACGTCGGTCTGGGCCAGCCCCAGGAATGCCAGGTCAATGCCGCCGCCGTCGTAGAAGTCAAACTGCTCGGGGTGGGACAGAATCGCCTCCGGGTTCGCCGAAGCGCCGAATGCGGCACCCCCCTGGGGCACACCGCCCACCACGCCGGACTCCACCGTGAGGGTCATGTAGTCGGCCATGCCCTCTTCCGCTGCCACGGCGCTCACAAACTCAGGGATGCCGATCCCCAGGTTCACCACCGTGTTCTCCGTCAGCTCCATGGCACCACGGCGGCCTATTATCTTTTTCACCGTCAGCGGGACCGCGCTGCCGGAGTCTCCCGCAGGCAGGCGAATCTCCCCGGACAGGGCCGGGTCATATTGGACGCCCAGAGCCTGCTCGTGGTCTTTGGGTTCCGATACAATCACCGCGTCCACATAGATGTGGGGAATCCGCACCATGTGGGGTTTGAGGGTCCCCGCGGCCACGACTTTTTCAACCTGTACAAACACCTTGCCCCCGGAATTCTTTGCCGCCTGGGCCAGGGCCGTCACTTCGGGGCAGCAGGCTTCCCGTTCAAGGGAAATATTGCCCAATTCGTCCGCATAGGTGCCCCGGAGGAGCACCACATTGATGGGGAACGCCTTGTAAAGCAACTTTTCCTCGCCCCTGATGGTTATCACCTCCACCAGGTCGTCTTTGGCGCTGGCATTGAGCTTGCCCCCTTCCAGGCGCGGGTCGCAGAAGGTGCCGAGGCCGACGTGGGTGATGCACCCGGGTTTATGCGCCGCAATGTCCCGGGCGAGCTGGGCCAGGGCGCCCTGGGGGAAGCAGTACCCCTCGATCTCGTTCTTGAGAACCGCCTCGCCCACCTTGGGAGAGAGATTGTAGTGGGCGCCGATAATCCTTTTGGTCATGCCCGGAACGCCGAAATGGTCGGCTCCGCGACCATCCCGGGAACCTCCCTGGGAAGCGCCAAAGAAATACGTTATGCCCTTGGGCTGTTGGGTTTTTTGGTAGCGCTCCTCAACCGCCCGAAAGAGGGCTTCGGGGATAGCGTTACCCACGAAGGCGGAACCGCTCACCGTGTCTCCGTCCTGGATCTGAGCCGCCGCCTCTGTGGCGGTGATTACTTTTACTTTTTTTATGGTAATCCCTCCTTTGGAATTTAAATTTGAATCCCTAAGGAACCGAATTTTTAAAATTCCCTCTATATAATAACTATATCACATTAAAAAAATTTGTCAAGGGTTTTTGAAAAAAAAAGGATTTTTTTAAAAACTATTCGGATTTTTAGGAAAGCGCTGATTCGGGGCGAGTGGTTTATACCCCGCCCCTTGCGCAAGCAGCGGGGTTGTTGATTTACTTATGCACGATGCGCCCCCTGTGTGCGCAGGTACATATCCGCCATAACCAGGTGGGTCATGGCTTCCACCACAGGTACCATTCGCGGGCAGATACACGCATCGTGGCGGCCCCCGACACGGATGACGGCGCTCTCCACAGCGGGAATCCCGGACCCGGCGAGACGCACGGTGCGCTGTTCCCGGGCAATGCTCGGCACCGGCTTCACCGCCAGACGGAACCGGATGTCCCCGCCGGCGGAAATGCCCCCCAGGATACCCCCGGCGTTGTTAGTGACGAGCCGCACGGTGTTGTTTTCACCGGGCTCAAAAGGGTCGTTCATTTCACTCCCCGTCATGTCGGCACAGGCAAACCCCGCACCAAACTCAATGCCCTTTACCGCGCCCAGAGACAGCATGGCCTTGGCGATTTCCGCATCCAGTTTATCGAACACCGGCTCCCCCAGTCCCGCCGGAATGCCCCGCACCCGGCATTCCAGGATACCCCCGGCGCTGTCCCCGGCGGCACGCAGCCGGGTGATTTTTTTCAGCATCCGTTCCGCAGCCGTCGGGTCGGCGGCGCGTAGGGGATTGCTGTCAATAGCGTCCAGGTCGATGGTCTCGCAGGAGATGCCCGCGGCGCGCTGTGTCCAGGCGACGGCAGCGTAGGCCGACCCCAGGGATACCC
This sequence comes from Spirochaetaceae bacterium, assembly GCA_031290725.1. Lineage (GTDB taxonomy): Bacteria > Spirochaetota > Spirochaetia > Treponematales > Treponemataceae > JAISTZ01. The sequence continues at coordinate 3,468 of JAITMZ010000125.1, read as the reverse complement.
GAAGCATCGCCAGCGCAACGGCCCCGGCGGCGACCCGCGCCGCAGTCTCCCGCCCAGACGAACGACCCCCACCGCGATGATCCCGGATGCCGTACTTTGCCCAGTAGGTGTAATCCCCGTGGCCTGGGCGGAACGTGTCTTTCAGGGCGTCGTAATCGCCGAAACGCTGATCGGCATTGCGGATGAGGATGGCCAAGGAGGTGCCGGTAGTGCGGCCCTGAAAGACGCCGGAGAGGATCTCGCAGGTGTCGCTTTCGGCGCGGCTGGTGGCGGCGATGTTGCCCTGCCCGAACCAGCCGGGGCGGCGGCGGTCAAGCTGGACCTGTATCGCGGCCAAGTCCACCGTGACGCCGGCGGGGCAGCCGTCGATCACCACACCGATGACCGGGCCGTGGCTCTCGCCGAAGGTGGCGGCACGAAAAAAAGTGCCAAAAATATTACCGGACATGACTCCAGTATAGCAGATTAAGGGAAAGAGCGTCAAGGGTGCGCAAGGCGCGGCAGCAATTTTCATTTACAAAGAGTAATAAGGAATTGAACCGCCAAGTCGAAGAGATAAAAGAAGTAAAGTTTTGTAAATAGAGGGAGATAACTAACTTTTACTCCTGAACTTTTTCGACTTTTTCGACTTCGAGGTAAAAATTCCTTGTAAATGAGAACTGCTGAGACCGCCTCGCAGCCCCTTGACAAAAATTTCAATAGACCTGTATACTACACCATGCAAAGTGAACTTGACCGGCAGATGGCCCTGCTCAACCCGGAACAGTTGGCGGCGGTGACCCACGAAGGATCGCCGCTTTTGATACTGGCAGGGGCGGGATCCGGGAAGACCCGGGTGATTACCACGAAAATCGCCTGGCTCATTGGGGAGCGGGGAGTAGACCCGCGGTCCATACTGGCGGTAACCTTCACCAAAAAAGCCGCCACCGAAATGGCTTCCCGGGCGGTGGCGCTGGAAAGCGCGGCCCAGTGGTGCCGAATTCACACCTTTCACTCCTTCGGCGCGCGATTTTTGCGGCGCTATGCGGGGGAGGCTGGGGTGGACCAAAACTTCACGGTTTACGATGACGACGACGCAGTGACAATCCTGGCAAAGGTCGCGCCAAACCTCTCCCGCCAACAGGCAGCCCGGTTCGCCCACCGGATTTCCCTGGCAAAAGACTACTGTCTGGATCCGGAAGATGTGGCGCTGCCGCCCCTTGAGGCGAAAAAGGGGTATGAAACCCGGGACCGATTTCTCGGGAAAACAACATACCCCGCTGCTTGCGACGGGGCTGTTGATTCCGGCGGTGAATTTTCGTCACTCTATGCGGCATACCAGGGGCGGCTCCGGGAAACGGGGAACGTGGATTTCGGCGATTTAATCCGGCTGCCGGTAAAATTACTGGAAGAAAATCAGGGGGTGCGGCGGGAAACCCAATCGCGCTACCGGATCATCCTGGTGGACGAATACCAGGACTCCAACGTGGCCCAGTTTCGTCTGCTCCGGGCGCTTACGGGAAGCGGCACCTACCTGTGCGTGGTGGGGGACGACGACCAGTCGATATACCATTTTCGGGGTGCCGAGGTGGATAACATCCTGGGTTTTCAGGGCCAGTTTCCCGGTACTACGATGATTCGCCTGGAACGGAACTACCGGTCGGTGTCGCCGGTACTTTCCGTGGCGGACAGCATCGTCAATAAAAACACCGGACGCCTGGGGAAGACCCTCCGGCCCGAACGGGTGGGCGGAAAAAAGCCCCGTCTGGTGTTCCTCCCCGACCAGGACGATGAGGCGGCTTTCTGCGGGGAGCTGGTGCGCCAGGCCTACGAAAAGGGCGTGCCCTACAGTCACTGGGCCATATTATACCGCATGAACGCCCAATCCCTGGGGTTTGAAACCGAATTTTTGCGAAAACAAATCCCCTATCATGTGGTGGGGGCGCTGAAGTTCTACGAACGGGAGGAAATCAAGGACGCCCTGTCGGTGCTGGCATTTCTGGTGAACCCAAAGGATGAGATCGCCTTCGCCCGGATCGTGAACAAGCCCTCCAGGGGAATCGGCGCGGTGACGGTAGAGCGGATCATCGAGCGGGCTCGGGAGGGAAGCTCGTCTTTTCTGGCGGAATGTGGGACCGCCGCACAGGCCGGGAACAAGAAGACCGCCGGGGGGCTGCGAAAATTTAGCGGCATAATGGAAGAATTATTCGCGGAACTGCATCGGGGGGTGGGGAAAGACGGAGACCCCCGCCTGTCGGATCTTATCGCTCTGACCACGGAGCGTACCGGCCTGCTGGACCTGCACATCCAACGGGATGAAATCACTGGAACCTCCCGTGGGGCGAACCTCCAGGAGTTGGCCAACAGCGCCCTCCCCTACCCGCGCACTGTGGAGGGCCTGCTGAAATTCCTGGACACCATCCAGTTGGATCGCGCCCTGGACACCGGCGAAGAAGCCGACAATGCGGTCACCCTGATCACCTTGCACAATACCAAGGGGCTGGAGTTTTCCCGGGTGGTCATCACGGGGCTGGAAAGCGGCGTGTTCCCCCGGGCGGACAAAGCCGGGGACGAGTTGGAGGAAGAACGGCGGCTCTTTTACGTGGGCATCACCCGTGCAAAAGACGAGTTGTACATCACCTCCTGTGCCGAACGCCGGCTCTATGGCCGCACCCAAATGATGATCCCCAGTCCCTTCCTGTACGAAATCGACCGGGAGCTGTTCACCGCGCTGGGGGAGGTGCCCCCTATTTTTGCCCGGCACAAATCCCTAGCGGACGCCATGGCGGAAAACCAGTGGGATTAAAGCCTGTCGGGCTTGTGGGTTTTGCGCCAAACCCTGAAAAAAGCGGTAACCCGACATATTAGAGTCCGGCATTTTGCCGAATTTTTTAAAGACCAATGGGTCGGATGTCCGCAATTCTCATTTACAAGGAATTTCTTACTGCGAAGTCGAATAAGTCAAAAAAGGAAAGAGAAAATGGGTTTTATCCCTGAAAACTCTTATGTAAACGCCACCCAGCCCGGCGATAAACAAAGGCGGCCTCCATTGCCGGAGACCACCCGCCCGCGCCTTCCCGGCAGCCTCGTCCGTCCGCCACCCCAGCGCCCGCTGGCACTGGCCGTGCATCACCCGCCGTTCGCCATAATCACCAGCGCCGTGATGTAGTCGGTGTCGGCGGGGGTGGTGCTGGCGGCGGCGGCTTTGGCGCTTTCACCGGAGCGGTAGGCGGCGCGCTGTTCGGCGGGGCTGAGGGGCTTTGCCAGCGCCTGCTGCTGGGCGGACAGTTCCGCCTTGAACTCCGCCTCGGTTTTGGGCTTTTCGTTTTTGACCGCCTCGTCAATTTCTTTGAACATACCGGAAATGGTTGCCTGCGTTTTTTTGTCCGGCAGCACGCCTACCACGTCAAACAGGTATTTGGCGACCAGTTTGTCCCACACGGCGTTGTCGCTGGCATAGACCACGTAGTAATTGTAGACGATGCTTTT
>JAITMZ010000106.1 GCA_031290725.1 Spirochaetaceae bacterium | reverse complement strand
CTCCGTCTGCCTGAAGAGGTGGTGAACATCGTGGCGGAACACCACGGCAACGGTCTGATCGCCTACTTTTACGCCGCCGCCAAAAAGCTGGACGACACGGTGACCCCCGAGGAGTTTTCCTACCCCGGTTTCCCCCCTACCACCCGGGAGTCTGCGGTGGTGATGCTGGCGGATACCGCCGAAGCCGCTTGCCGTACCCTGGAGAAGCCCACCGCCCAGCACCTGGAGCGGTTCATCAAGCAGCTCATTACGGACAAGGTGGAACACCACCAGTTGGAACACTGCGACCTGACTTTCCGCGACCTGGACATGATCACCCACGCCTTTGTGCGCATCCTGGCCGCCTATTACCACAACCGCATCGAATACCCTGACCAAAAGGACACCGATTCCGGCGGCAAACCCGACAAACCCAACAGCAAGTCCGCTGCCGCCGCCGATAAACCAGACAAAAGGGCAGAGCGATGACTCCCGAAACCAGGGCGCAGGTCTATTGGTTCCTGCAAAAAGCCGCCTACAGTCTGAACTGCTTTCCCCCCGCAGACTACGACGCCAGCCTATCGCCCTTCCCGCAGGAAAACACCGCAAATCCCCTGTTAATCAGTGTGTCCCCAGACAAACCGAAAAATCCACTCGGGTTTTTTGATATGCCCTTGACAAAAATGTAAAATAGGTATATACTATAAGTATCAAAGCGGATGCCCGACAGTATCCGCCGTAACAAAAGGAGTCATCCATGAAAAAAACGATGTTGATGTTGGCGGCGCTCATTACCCTGGCGCCGGTATTCTCCCAGACCGCCCTTCCGGTGTACCGCGCCGCCTCCGGCGACTGGAAACTGCAAGACCTCCGGTTATACCAAAACGACCCCCGCGCCCCCCTGGCCAAGGTCAATTTTCGAGTGCCCCAGGAAGGTCCCATGTTGTACGAGTTTAATGTGCGGTATGAAGGAGGCGGCGAGGATGGCCACGGAGGATTCGGGCTGCATCTGTTTGTAAAAAACGACCAGATATACCATCGCGCATCTTGGGGGAGCGGAAATTCCTACCTTCTCTGGCTCAACTATGATGAAAACCCCCAGGATCCCCAGATTCCCGCGGGTCTGAGTGCCCAGGTTTATCACAGCCTGAACACCTTTGACATGGAGCTGGTGGAAAGCGTGGACTTGAACTACCTGGCGGCCGGCGTCACCGTGGACGATCTGGCCGACCCGGTGCCTTTCGTGATCTGGATGGACGGCAGTACCGGGGAAATTCGCGTCTACGACCCCACGGACTCCGCAGGTCAAAATTATTTGTCCTATTTCATCCAAAAAACCGACCTGCCCCAAAAAGGCGACTGGATTTCCCTCCGTACCAACGGCGTGAAACTCTCCTTCGGTCTGTAAGCCCTTCCCACCCCCGGTTTTCTTACCAGCCGCGGTGGTGGGGTATTTTTTGCCGGGGCGCATATCGAAAAACTTGCTGCGGGCAGCGCTGGTTAGCCTCAAGTTAATCGGCGCTTCCTTTATGATTGGATGTTTCTTGTACACAACGCCTGACCATGCCTGCGGGAAAACCCAGTCGTGTCAGATGTATCTCCGGCGGTGCCTTTCCCCCGGTGCGGTGGTATTTTGCCAGCGCCAGCTCGCAACGCTCCTCTTCGCTCCGCTCGGCAAAGGCCTCCTCCAGCGCCAGTTCCGCGGTGGTTCTCTCAATACCCCGCTTCGCAAGATGGGCCGCCAGCAGCGCCCGTCCCTCGTGGGCATGGATGGCCCGGTCCCGGAGCCAAGCGATCGCGAACCGTCGGTCGGAAAGCAAACCCTCTTCTTCCAGCGCGCTTAGGGCGGCGCGAATCTCCTCTCGGGAATATCCCTTAATCCCCAGTTTAAGTTCCAATGACGCACGGCACTGCTCACACCGGGACAATAAATGTAGTGCCTTTTCTTTTGCGTTGAGAATAATCCGTGGAGACATGTGGCGGGTCACTCTTCGGGCGCCCCAAAGCAATCCCTAGGACGCACCTACAGATGATTAGCGCTTGCTGAACTGGAAGCGGCGCCGGGCTCCGCGCTGGCCGTACTTTTTACGTTCCACCATGCGGGAATCCCTGGTGAGGAAGCCGTGGGCCTTCAGCGGCGTATAGTTGGTCTGGTCCACCTGGGTGAGGGCACGGGAGATGCCGTGGAGACACGCCCCGGCTTGCCCGTTCAAGCCGCCGCCCATCACGTTGATGATGATGTCGAACTTGTTTTCGTTGGCCGTCACCAACAGGGGCTGCCTGACAATCCTGGACAGCAGGGGCATTTTGAAATAATCGTCCACACCCTTACCGTTCACTACGATTTTACCCGCGCCGTCGCGGATATACACCCGTGCCACCGCAGTCTTCCGTCGTCCTGTTCCAATGCCGATATTTTTTATCATGGGCACCTAACTCCTTGCTTTACAAATCAATCTTTTGCGGATGCTGGGCTGTGTGCGGATGCTCGGTCCCCGCATATATTTTCACGTTTTTAAGCAGCTTCCGCCCCAGGGGCCCCTTGGGAAGCATCCCCTTGATGGCCAGCTTAAGCGGCTCCCCGGGGTGACGCTCGAGAAGCTTCTCAAAGGTAAAGGTCTTTAAGCCCCCCACGTAGCCCGAATAGTGGTGATACAGCTTGTCTGTCCGCTTGTTTCCCGTCACCGCCACCTTCTCCGCATTGATGATCACCAAAAAATCGCCCATTTCCTGATTGGGCGTCCAGGTGGGCTTGTGTTTGCCCCGCAGCATGGACGCAACTTTAGCTGCCACCCTGCCCAAGGGTTTTTCCGCGGCATCCAGCACATACCAGCTTCGTGCCGCATCTTTTTCATTTACAAAAATCGTATTCATCTTTCCTCACAATTCGCCCGGCGTAAAAGCGCCAAGAATACATTCAAATTATACACGATGCCAAAAAAAAGTCAAGTGCTTTTCACCAAAAACCCACAAAATTTTTACAAATTACGCGTGTTTATGCAGCACTTTCCCGGAGCAGGGGGGATTCGAACCCCCGGTACCTTTCGGCACAACGGTTTTCAAGACCGCCTCCTTAAACCACTCGGACACCGCTCCAATCGCCACTGTAGTATACTACACCGTATCAAAAAAAAAGTCAACCGGCCGCGGAGTAATTACTGCAGCAATTCCAAATTCAACCATCTGGGGTCACCTGCGATGGTGAAGAGTAACCCGTGCCAGTCTTGGTGAAATAAGCGGCTTACCTCATAGCGTAATGCCCAGAAGAAAGCGTCCCGTCTGCCGAAGGAGGCCCGCCCCCCCGCCCGTCCACGCCACCGTTCAGCGTTTGCAGTAGGCGCAGAATCCCAGGTGCCACTTGACGGTTTCCTGTAATCCGTGGTATGCTATTCCTATGAAAACGAAACTGCTCGCCCCGTCCATCCTGGCTGCGGATTTTGCGGACCTGGGCGGCGCCCTGAGGACCATCGAGGAACG
>JAITMZ010000097.1 GCA_031290725.1 Spirochaetaceae bacterium | reverse complement strand
GGGGGACACCATGCGATCAGGGTTTGCGCAGAACATCAGCACGGGCATCACCGGTACCCTCAACCTGCTGGCCCTGATCAGCGTGTCCCTGTTCCTAATGAACCTGCTGCCCATCCCGATTCTGGACGGCGGTTTGGTATTGTTTGCCCTGCTGGAAATGCTGTTCCATCGCCCCATCCATGCACGGGTGCAAACCATCGTGCAATACATCGGCATCGGATTTATCGCCATGGTTTTTGCCGTGGCCCTGTTCAGCGACATCGGTTATCTGCGGCGGATGTTTTGATTCGGGGCGAGGGTTTCATACCCCGCCCTTTGGAGCGAAAAAGAGGTATGAAAGGCGAGGCCGATTTTTATTTTCAATAAATTTTTTAAAACGCTATTTTTTTGCGTTTAGCACTTGATTATTTTTTGAAAAACATGGTATACTGGATATAGCTCTTTGAGGATTTTTTAATGCCACGGTTGATGCGATATACAAAAGGATCGATAGTCTATTTTGCCAATGAAAAGGCGGAGAGTATCTTTATACTCCAAAGCGGATCCGTTCTTCTGGTCAGTGTTGATATCGTTACCGGTGCGTCCTTATCGGAGCAGATACTGGCGGGGGGATTTTTTGGGATAAAATCCGGCTTGGGGCATTACCCCCGGGAAGAGACTGTCCGGGTCCTGGAAGACAGCCGGGCGCTGATGCTTACGGTTGGTGAATTCGAAGAGCTTTTTAAAAAAAATGAACACCTCTTGATAAAAACCCTCCAATTTTTTTCTGTCCAGATCAGAGACCTGCATCGGCGGATAGACCGGGAGATGCAAAATAACGCTTCCCCGGTGATTGACCAGCCTGCAGGGATGTTTGAGGTGGCCCAGTGTTTCTATAACGACGAGCAGTACGATTCCTGTAGTGTCATCTGCAAGCGGCTGATCCAGCAATTCCCCGATGCCTATAACCGGGAAGAAGTACAGAAAATGCTGCAGGATGTCGAAAAACGGGCAAAGGCGCTCCACAATTTGGTGTTGCCCCCAACCGGTCAGGAACACTCGCCGGACCAACCGCCCATAACGGATGGGTTTGACCGGTTTATCAAAAGATTCGAGCGGAATAGCATCATCGTGGTGGAATATGAACAGGGTGAAACCTTCTATCTTATCCGGTCAGGTGTTGTCCAAACCATTAAGTGCCACAACGGTACCAAGACAAACGTGAGCATCATGCGGCCGGGGGAAATTTTCGGCGAAATGGCTATCCTGGAGGATTCTCCCCGGTCCGCCAGTTGTGTGGCCATGACAGATGTGGAGGTGCTGGAATTCGACAAAAAGAATTTTGAGCAGATGATGCTCAGCAATCCCCCCATCGCCCTGTTGCTGCTCAAATTGTTGAACAAGCGTCTCTTTGAACAGCAGCGCCGGTTCAAGGGTCTGTGCATCAAGGATTATTCGGTCCGGGTGGCGGATGTGTTTCTGATGTTCTCTGAAAAAATGCAGGACGGCAGAACGGCGGGGCAAAAATCCCAGTCCTTCAATTTGACCATACAGGACATTGCCCACTGGGCGGCTATTCCCTACGATGTGGCAAAAAACGAAATTGCCAAATTCGCCGAAAAACATCGTCTGGAAGTATTCGACGATCATATCCTGGTTTCCAACATGTCTGATTTTCAGCGCATGGTGGAACTTCGCCTGCAACAGCGGCGATAGACCGGCGGCGTGAGATGGCAGGCCAGCACCGGGACGCGCTCTGGCAGGGACGCTTCCAGGAAGGCCCCGATTCCGGGGCGATTAGTTTTGAAACATCCATCTTCGACGATATGCGTCTTGCTGCGGAAGACATTGCCGGGAGTCAAGCCCACGTACGTATGCTCGGCAAAGCGGGAATTATTCCCCAAAACGAGGCCGATTCGATTGTCCGCACACTCCACGAAATAGCCGCACAGATTGCAAACGGGCAGATCAAAATAGACCCCACCGCCGAGGATATCCATTCCTTTATCGAGGGCGCCCTCACGGACCGCCTGGGAGACACGGGTCGAAAGGTGCACACCGGGCGCAGCCGGAACGACCAAATCGCCTTGGATGAACGGCTGTATCTTCGCCGGGCAATTCCCGTGCTTCAGTCCCGCATGGTGACTTTGATCAGCACCCTGGCCACCATCGCCGAGAAGCACACCGGCACGCTCCTGTCCGGCTACACCCACCTGCAGCGCGCCCAGCCCGTGACCCTGGCTCACCACCTGTGCGCCTGGGCATGGATGCTGACACGGGATCACGGCCGCCTGAGCGACGCCATCGCACGGATAAGCCTGTCGCCTCTGGGGGCCGGCGCTTTGGCGGGAAGCTCCCTGCCGTTGGATCGGGAAACGGCGGCACGGGACCTGGGGTTCGCCGGGATCACCCCCAATTCCCTGGACACCGTGGCGGACCGGGACTACTGCGTGGAGATAGCTTCGGCTCTGGCCCTAGTGATGACCCACCTTTCGCGGTTCTGCGAAGAGATTGTCCTGTGGGCCACCGCGGAGTTCAATTTTTTGGATTTATCCGAAAAGTGGTCCACCGGATCCAGCATCATGCCGCAGAAAAAAAACCCCGATTTTGCCGAACTGATACGGGGCCGCGCCGGTCGGGTTTACGGCGATCTGGTGGCCCTGCTGACCATGCTGAAGGGACTGCCTCTGGCATATAACCGGGACATGCAGGAAGACAAAGCCAGCCTCTTCGACGCCTACGACACGGTATTTTCCTGCCTGGAGGTGTTCACGGCGATGATCGCCACTGCCCGGTGGAACGTGGACCGCATGGCCGAGTCCTGCGGGGGTGGTTTTTCCAACGCCACCGATGTGGCGGAATATCTGGCGCGAAAGGGTCTGCCCTTCAGGACTGCCCACGCTGTGTCTGCGGGAATCGTTCGGGAGTGCATCGAAAAAAAATGCGCCATTGAGGATCTTACCCTGGAAGACCTTCGCCGACATTCGCCCCTGGTACAGGGGGACATCTACAGCCTAATCGCGCCCCTGGCCTGCGTGGAAGCCCGGAATCTTCCCGGCGGCCCCGCGCCGGACCAAACCCACAGGCAAATTCAGGCGCTTCGGGATTTCTGCGCCGCCACAGGGCACGTCGAAAAATAAATTTTTTTTACCGCTTTATAAGATTCCTGGGCACGGAGTTCAGTTTTCTTGCTTTTTTTGCAGCTTTTTTTGCGAATTTCTCTCAAAAAATGACCAAAAAATCACTTCTCATACTATATATATGTATAAGTCTTTTATACCGCCGATGCGGTGATAAGAGAACACGCCCGTGGGGTGTGGATATTAAAGACGGCAGGGAGTTTTATATGAGGAAGATTTTTTTCGCGGGATTGTTGATTTCAGCAATTTCATTTTCGGTTTCCGCGCATGGTGTCTATTTTGACATCGGAGTCGGCGGCGGCGGGGCAAAAACCAAAGTGGACGGAATTGATATGGGCAATTTGCTTGATAGTTCCGGCATTAAGGAAACCGCTTTTGATTTGGGGGTGAAGGCCGGTTATGGGCCTATCGCTCATCGTCCATTGTATATAGTGGCTGAATTTGCCGGCATGGGACACCGATTTGAGGATGCCAAAGATTACATTCAATATACTTCCTACGCTATCGGCCCGGGCATTATTTTTTATCCGACATCATTGATTCAACTGGCCGGTTCGGTTGGTTTGTCCTTTACCGGGAATCACACATCGCTGGGAACAATGTATAACGGCGACGGCGGTTTTGCGTGGAACATTTCGGCAGCGGCAGACCTTGGGCGGGGTAAGCATGGGTGTTTGCTCGGATTACGGTACTTTAGCGCAACAAACACCCTCGCCTCAAATGCCAAACAGAAATCATCGGCGTTTAGTGTTTTTGTAAAATATGCCTTCAGGCAGAAACTACAAAAAGCCTGACCCCTCGCCGGTGCGCAATGGTTGGCTGGTCGGCAACCCCGCCAGCCCCGCGCCTTCCCAGCCCGCCAGCCCCGCGCTTCCCCCGCCCCCAAACAAAAGCGGCCCCCGTTGCCGGAGACCGCCTTTGTTTTTCTCCATCAAGTGTTCAAGTCGATGGTGCTGCTCAGGAGCGATTCGATAAGGCCTTTGTAGATGGACTGCTCCGCTTCCGAGAGGGCGCGGTTTTTGTCGTCAAGGAAGCGCTGGATGTAGGCGGCTACTTGCCGGTCCAGGGTTTTCGTGTCGATGATATACAGGGCATAGGCGCGGAATTCCTGGGCGTCCGTGGTGGTGTTGCGCACCTGCTGCCACCAGTCGGCGTCTTTGGTCAGACCCGCAAACGCTGCGTTGTTCAGCAGATTGGCTGCGGCGGTTACGTTGGCTTCCGCTTCGGCACCGCTGTCGCTTTCCATGGTGCTGTTGATGTTGCCGGCTATGGTGCTGGAAATCTTGGCGGAAACCTGACGGGGGCCTTCGGTGCCCGTCACCCACTTGAGGGCAAAATCTTTGCTGGAGTTG
>JAITMZ010000071.1 GCA_031290725.1 Spirochaetaceae bacterium | reverse complement strand
ATCTCTGCTCTTCAAGGCTCTGGACAATGTGGACGAGATCGCCCCGGACGTGGTGTGTCTGAGCGCCAGGGATTTTCCCCGGCACTGGAAGTTTTTTGCCCGGTATCTGGCTTCCCCTGTGGTTCAGCCCCATCCTCAGGTGATTCTCCTCACCGGCTCCCTTTTCAGCGATGAGGACGCCGATCAGGCCGGCACCCTGGGTATCACCCGTATCATCGATGAAGCGGCGCTGATCGCCGGGGAATACGGCTCCCTAGACAATTTCCTGGAGGACGGAATAGGGGATACCGGCGACTTTGGACACACCGCGTGTATGTTCATCGATCCGGCCGGGGGCGGCCTGGTGACCGGCGAAGTGGAATCCCGCACCAGAACCTCCCTGCGGTTTCAGCCGGACCAGGTGCCCCCCGGGTACTTCCCCCTGGGGAGCATCATCTCCGATGCGTCAATAAAAACCAGCGGAGAAGTGGTTTCGGCACAGTTTCAGGTGGCTGCCGTGGATTCGGCCCTGGAACTGCGGCTGTGCTAGGACAATGTATGATCCGGGGTATCTACAAAAACCGGTATATCCTGTGCGCCCTAATCCTGGCGGCGGCGGCGGCGATTCTGGCGGCGCAAACCGTGATTCCCCGGCGCCCTCCGGATCACCCGCCGCAAAATCCTGCCGCATTACAGGAAACCGCTCCAATCTACGTTGAGCCGGGCTATTTTGTGAAGGAAACCGGCGACGATTCGGACAACGGACGTACCGAAGCCACCGCCTTCCGCACCCTGTCGCGGGCCATAAATGCGGCGGCGGCCAATAAAATTCGGATAATCACCCTGGTGGGGGTCCTCCACGAAAGCACGGAAATCACCAACTCCGGGGCGGAAGAAATCATCATCACCGGAAAACCGGATTCCCCTGCGGTGATATTCTTCGACGGCACAAAACGGACCATCTCCGCCAGAGGAAACACACACCTCCGGCTTATGTACATCGAGCTCACCGGAAATCGCAGCTCCGGGGCGCTGGAGGTTCTGGGCGGCGCCCGGGTGACATTGGGGTACGGCGCGCAGATCAATGGAAACAATGGGGAGACCGGAGGTGCGGTCTCGGTGGTGGGCAGCACCCTGGCGGTGACGGAAAATACGGTGATCTCCGGCAATCAGGCTGATCGGGGGGCGGGCATCTACGGCTACAACGCTACGATCTACCTCACTGCGGGCGCCCAAATACGAAACAACCAGGCAAAGGGCGGGGGGGGCATCTACGCCAACCAGCGTTCGGTGGTGCGGATGAACGGTCAAGCGCAGATTTCCGGGAACAGCGCCATCGGCGGAGGCGGAGTATTCTTGTTCGACGGCAGTACCCTCCTGATGGAAGGCGACGCCATAATCCGCGGAAACCAGGCGGAAACCGGCGGCGGCGTGAGTCTTACCAAGGGCACCCTGGATATACGGTACCGGGCATCGGTGACGGAAAACCACGCCGACGTGTCCGGGGGGGGGATATACTGCGGGGAAAGCAATGTCTATCTACAGGACCAGGGGGCGCTGACAAAAAACACCGCCGACGCCGGCGGGGGTGCCTACATTGCCGGGCATGGGCTTTTTACTGCGGGAGACAAAACGCAAATTATCGCCAATTCGGCGGAGCGTGCCGGCGGCGGAATTTTTGTATATTTCGGCAAGGTCAATTTCACCGGCCAAATTTTTGTGTCCGCCAACTGGTCAGCCGAGGGAGGTGCCGTGTTTCTGGACGCCAATTCGATATTCACCTTCGTGGGCGGACAAATCACCAACAACTCGGCGGATTCCGGCGGCGGCGTTTATGTGCGGAACAGCGACTTCAACCACTCCGGCGGCTATGTCTGGGGCAACCGCGCTCGTGCGGGGGATGATATATTCCCGTGACGGGCGGCGGACAGGAATTTTTCCGAAACATTTCTTCTTAAACTATAATAAAATCTGAAATTCTACATAATATCGACAACATTTTGTGCTATGCTATACCCAGTGATAAGATTACTATGAGGAGCAAATATGCGGACAGACACCATAACCATTACCGGCATGACCTGCGCGGCGTGCCAAAGCAGGATTGAAAAGAAGCTGCGCGCCGCACCGGGTATTGAAAGCGCGGACGTGGACTACGTCACCGGCAAGGCGGCCATCGCCTACGACCCGGAGAGGATAACCCGGGACACGATCGCCGGCATTATCCGGAGCCTGGACTACGGCGTGGCAGACGGCCAGTCCACGAAGGGCACAGCCACGGCGACGGAAGGCACCCGGCGCACCCTGGGCCTGCTCGCCGTAATTGCCTCCCTGGCGATGCTCACGCGGCAGTTCGCCTTCACCGCCCTCACCGGCGCTTTTCCCCTGGCCGAGGCGGGCATGGGCTACGGGATGCTCTTTGTCATCGGCCTGATTACCTCGGTGCACTGCATCGCCATGTGTGGCGGCATCAACTTATCGCAGACAATAAAGGGCGGGGATGCACGAAACCTCACGCAGAGGCGCGGAGACGCGGAGGGGAGTTTTTCTTCATTCTTTTCTTCTCACTCGGAGTTCCTTGCGGCGCTGCGGCCTAGCGTCTTCTATAATGCCGGGCGGGTGATTTCCTATACCTTCGTGGGGGGCGTGGTGGGGGCGCTGGGGGCGGTGGTCAGCTTTTCCGGCCGGGCGCGGGGGATAGTGCAGTTGGCCGCCGGGGCTTTCATGGTGATCATGGGGCTGAATATGCTGGGGATTTTCCCGAGCCTCCGCTCATTGACGCCCCGGCTTCCCCGGTTTTTTGCCAAAAAAATTGACGCGCAAAAGGAAAAGAGCCGCAGCCCCCTCATCATCGGCCTGTTGAACGGCCTCATGCCCTGCGGGCCTCTTCAGGCCATGCAGATTTACGCCCTGTCCACGGGCAGCCCGGTGAAAGGCGCGCTTTCCATGCTCCTGTTCAGCCTGGGCACGGTGCCCCTGATGTTCGCCTTGGGCGCGGCAAGCTCCCTGTTGAGCAAAAAATTCACCCGGCACGTCATGACAGCCGGAGCGGTGATTGTGGCGGTGATGGGCATCACCATGGTCTCCTACGGCTGGAGCCTGGGGGGGCTGCCCAGCCCCACTGACGCCGTGGCGGCCCTCTTCGGGAAGAGCGCCGTCTCCGCCCCCGGTGCCGCCGGAACAAGCGGGAACGTCGTGGGCGGGGTGCAGGTGGTCAACTCGACCCTGGCATCCGGGCGGTACCCTGAAATCACCGTGCAGGCGGGCATCCCGGTGAAGTGGAACATCAACGCACCGGCGGGGTCTATCAACGGCTGCAATAACCGCATGATTATCCCGGAATACGGCATCGAGCACCGGTTCACCAGCGGGGACAACATCATCGAGTTCACGCCGGAAAAGGCCGGAAAGTTCCGGTATTCCTGCTGGATGGGCATGATTCGGAGCAGCATCACCGTGCTGGCGGAGGGGGAGGAGGCTGCCGCACCCACAGGAAGCATACAGAGCGCACCGGTGAGCGCGGGCTATGCGATTCCCACGGAGGAGGTGGCGCTCTCGGAGTGGGGGGAGATCAACGGCCAGCGGATTCAGCGGGTGCGCATCGCCCTCACCGACGACGGGTTCAGCCCGGCGGTGATGGTCATGGAGGAAGGGGTGTTCACGGAGTGGATTATCGACAATCAATCCCTCGAAGCGGGCAGCGCGGCGCTTCTGGTGCCGGCGTATTACGCCCAGGTGCCCCTGGAAAGGCAAAAGCCCAATTCCGTCGGCCTGGAACCGCAGTTTGACTTCGCTTTTTCCACCGGGGACAGCATCTTCTTTGGCTACGCCAAGGTGGTGCCGGACATCAAGGCCGCAGACCTGGGAGCAATCAGGGCCGAGGCAGCATCTTTTGAAACGCTGGTGTATCCCGAAGAGTATTTTACCGGTGGAAGCGGCGGCGCGTCGTGCTGCCAATAATTTTCGCCCTGGGGATTCCGCGCCTACTGCAACCACCCCCCAAAGACAACTGCCCGCGCCGTCTTCCGGCTTTTTGATAAAGCTTCGGCCAGGGACCACCGGAGAGCCTTCGGGCGTAGCACTGAACATCCTCGCCCCTGAATAATAGGTGGGCTTTAGGGTATTACTGATCTGTGGAATGTTCAGTGCCCCCCGCCCCCAAACAAAGGCGGCCTCCTCACCGGAGACCGCCCGGCCCTCCCTCCGTGTCCCCCGTGCCCTCTGTAGGCCATCCACTTCAGTATTTCCCACAGAGGACACAGAGAACACGGAGAAAAAAAAGCCGCCCCCCTTGCGGGAGGCGGCTCCTGTTAGGCCCCGCCTACGATGTCCGGCGGGGGGACGGTCAATGGGTGTTAGTTGACCAGAACAGGCGCTCCCCATTTGGATTCAGCCGCAACCCAGGTGAAGGTTGTCGATGTCGTGGCAGTGGTGACATAACTGCTGTTCCAGCTCGGACTGCTGTTGTCATTCGTAGTTATGCCCGGCAAGTTAGTCCACGTAGTCGCGTGGACGGCGCTTTCCCTGTCCACACCTATTTTGTTGCCAGCCTCCAAGAGGACAATTTTGCCGTTGCCCACACCTTTGATGCCAGGGCGGGAGGGAGCGTCCACATAGATGCCAACTGAAGCCTTGGGAACCGTGAGGATGCCGCCGCCATTGACGGTCAGCTCGTCGAAAGCGGAGCCATACTTGTCATCGTTCTTGTAGGTCGCCAGAGTAACCGCGCCGTCGATGTAGTAGGCAAAGCTCCGCGTGCTGTCGGTTTCGCTATCATTGCTGTTACTGAAACCATTGTCGTAGAAGTAGTCGTCCGGGCGGTAGATGATGGTAACTTTCGCTCCGGTGGCAGTGAGCTGGAAGAAGGTTCCGCTGTCGCCCGCGAAAACGTAGAGATCACTGTTGTTGACTGCAAGCCGCTTGAAGGCGCCGCCCTTTTCGACAACCACGGTACCGGTTCCATCGCCGCTTTTCTTGCTCCAGGTGTCGTTCCAGGGGCCTTCGCCGGAATTGTCCGTGTAGACGCCGCCGGACTTCACGTTGATGGTACCGGTAAGGCTGCTGCTGGCGCCGATCGCCGTGTTCACGCCGCTGCCGAGGGTGAGGGCGCCTTCAACATTGACGGTGCCGGCCACAACGAATGCCACGCCGGTGTTAATCGTGAGCGAGCCGCCGCCGGTGGCAATAGCCAGGGTTACGCCTTCCGGTACCGTAACGGCCGCCGTAGCCGCAATGGTACCGGTTACGTTCACCGTCGCGCCGTTAGCAGCAGCGGCGCTAGCCGTAAAGCCGTTGAGCGTAGCCGCCAGCGTCTCCGCCGCCGTGGGCGCCGGCGGGGTGTCCGGGCCCGGGCAGCCCGCCAGCACGAGTACGAATACCAGCGCTAAGGTTACGGCCGTAACCTTCGCCAGCATTCCCAGAAACAAAACCTTGTTCTTTTTCATAAGGTTTTCCTTTGCGGTCTTTCCCGCCGTCTGTTTTATTACCCAGTTCCCTGTAGGGAAACTCAGTCTCCCTAGGGGAACCAGGT
>JAITMZ010000048.1 GCA_031290725.1 Spirochaetaceae bacterium | reverse complement strand
GCTCCTCACTAGTCCTCACCACCCCCCGTCATGTTTGAACGGGGGGCCGGTGTATGAGCGTACTTCCGGGTAATCTGCGCGGTATGGTTGCGGGTTCGTTCGGAGCAGGGCCCCCGCCTGCCCCATGTGTGGCGTGGCGCGGCATTTACTGAGCGTCCTATACGGCTATAATAGTGAATTGCTGGCTTGGGGTGGGGGGGAAGAGAAGATAGCGGCGCGTGTGGGCAGGGCCAGCCCCATGTGTGGCGTGGCGCGGCATTTACTGAGCGTCCTATACGGCTATAACAGTGAATTGCTGGCTTGGGGTGGGGGGAAGAGAAGAGAAGAGAAGAGAAGAGAAGAGACGATGGCGGCGCGGTGGGGGGAAAAAAGAGGGCGGCGCGTTCGGGGCAGGCGGGGGCCCTGGAATTGCTGCCGGCCCACGCGACGTTGCGTGGTTTGAATAAAACAGTTATACTGAAAGTGAACCCGGAGAAGCAGGAAGGAGGCTTTATGGAAACGCAAAATTCAAAAATCGGCATCGCCTTGTCGGGCGGCGGCATCAGGGCAACTATTTTTCATTTGGGCGTATTTAAGTATCTGGCGGAAAAAGATATGTTACACCAAATAACGCACATATCATCAGTTTCCGGCGCAAGCCTCTGTGTCGCGCTACTATTTGCGCATAATAGCAATAAATGGCCAACGGACAAGCAGTACCTTGACGATGTACTGCCGCGCATAGAAAAGACCATACTCAAAAACAACATACAGACCGCGGCCCTGGTCCGTTTGCCGTTTTCTCCGGCGTATTGGGGAAACAAGGCCGCGCTCATCGCGAAAATGATGCGGGAAAAATGGCAGGTTACCGGCGGCTTACAAGACTTGCCCGATACTCCCCGCTGGGAAATAAATTGCGCAACATTTGAGACCGGCAAGAATTTCCGCTTTACCAAAGAGCGCATGGGCGACTATCAAATCGGCCATGTAAAGAATCCGGCCTTTCCCCTGGCCGAAGCTGCGGCGGCGTCTGCGGGCTTTCCCATTCTGATAGGCCCCCTGAAATTCGATGCCCGCAAATACCAGTGGGATAAAGAACAGAAAGAAACAACATACTACCTGTGGGACGGCGGCGTGTATGACAATATGGGAATAGAATCCCTGTACAAACCGGGCAAAGGACTTGCCGATACCGATTTTCTGGTCGTCAGCAACGCCTCCGCGCCGAGCGGCTATCTCCACCGGAACGGCCTTTCTTCGGCAAAGAACCTCAAGCGTTTGCTTGATATTACGATGGACCAGGTGAGCGGCCTGCGGAGCCGCGATATTGTCGCCAACGTGATGAATCAGGACAAGGGCCTCTACATCAACATCGGGAACAACGCTGAAAAAATCGCCAACGCCGAAGACAGCAAAGCCGACGCCCGGACGGCGAAGGAACTCATTGCCGCCTGCATGAGCGCGGAACAGGCGCAAAAAGTGCGCGCCTACGAAACCACACTGAGCAGCCCCACCCCGGAAAACTTCCGGCTTATCCTGCGGCACGGGTATGAGAACGCCTGGTGTTGTGATAAGTGTTACGGCCGGGGATAAGAAAATTCACTTCAATGAGGCAAATTCCTCTTCTCTTCCCCCCACACCCCCAGGGCCAGCGCATACCCTCGTGAATTAAGAAATTTAACCACAGACCTCACCGGACCTTGGGTCCGAAACCACACGGACAAGAAAAAGATATTTCGAATAAAAAGTCTGTGCTGTCAGTGTGGTCTCGGACCAAAGGTCCGGTGGTTTTTTTTCTTAGTATGCGCTGGCCCTGCCAGCGCTCCCCTTGCCTAGGCGCAAAAAATGCTATATTGTAAGGGCAATCAGGGCAGAAAAGGACGGAACATGAAAAAGGACATCATCTTAGCCGGTGTGGGCGGTCAGGGCGTACTTTCCATCGCGGCGATTATCGCGCGGGCGGCGGTCGATTCGGGGTTTGCGGTGCGGCAGTCCGAGGTACACGGCATGGCCCAGCGGGGAGGCGCGGTGCTGGCCCACCTCCGCATTTCCGACGAAGCCATCCCCTCGGACCTGGTGCCCCAGGGTGGCGCGGACCTCATCATCGCCATGGAGCCCCTGGAAAGCCTGCGCTACGCCGTGTGGCTTAGTCCGCAGGGCGCGCTGGTTACCGCCACGGAGCCCTTTGTCAACATTCCGGACTATCCCGAAATCGACAGTATTGTCGCGGTGATAAAACGCTTTCCCCAATACCGCCTTGTGGAGGCCGCGGAGCTTGCCAAAAAAGCCGGGCATCCCCGCACGGTAAACATGGTCATGGTCGGCGCCGCATCCCCCTTCCTCCCCATCCTTGCGGAAACCCTCGAAAACACCATTACCGCCATGTTCGCCGCCAAAGCCCCCGACATAGCCGAAGCTAACAGTAAAGCCTTTAACCTTGGCCGCGCCACCGCCGGAGCCGCCCAATGACCCCTAACTCTTCCACTTCACCCCTCACCCCTCACCCTTCTTCCCACTACCAATACTGGCATCCCGAAATCGAAACTATGCCCCGTCCCGAACTGGAGGCCCTTCAGCTTGAAAAACTTAAAACCGCGGTTACCTGGGCGCTGCGCACCCCTTTTTATCAGGAACGGCTTTCCAAAGCGGGCATAACCGGCGCGGATACCATAAAAACACTTAGCGATTTAAAGCGTATTCCTTTTACTACTAAACACGATCTCCGCACGGCCTTTCCCTACGGGCTCCTCAGTATTCCAAAAGAGGAAGTGATCCGGCTCCACGCCTCAAGCGGCACTACCGGTACTCCTACTACCATTTACTTTAGCCGGGAAGACATTAAAACCTGGGCGGGTTTCGTGGCGCGCTGCATCTACGGTACAGGCTGCACCAAAAACGATGTGTTCCAGAACATGATCACCTACGGCCTCTTTACCGGCGGCCTCGGCTTTCACGCGGGCGGTGAGGAAGTGGGAATGCTGGTGATCCCCTCGGGCTCGGGCAACACCACCCGGCAGTTCCGGCTCATGCAGGACTTCGGCACTACCGTGGTTCACGCCACCCCGAGCTTCCTGCTCCACGTCGAGTCCATCATGCGCGCCGAAGGGGTGAACCGGGACAGCATCAAGCTGAAGCGGGCCTTTGCCGGGGCCGAGCCCTATTCGGAGGACACCCGCAAACGCATCGAGGGCCTGCTCCAAATCGACGTGTACAATTCCTACGGCCTTTCCGAGATGAACGGCCCCGGCGTGGCCTTCGAGTGCCAGGCGAAGAACGGCCTGCACCTGTGGGAAGACGGCTATATCGGCGAAATCATCGACCCCGACACCCTGGAGCCCCTGCCCGACGGCGAAACCGGCGAACTCGTGCTTACCTGCCTCTGCCGCGAGGCGACGCCGATACTGCGCTACCGCACCCGCGACCTTTCGGCCTTTTACACCGAGCCCTGCGCCTGCGGCAGAACCCACCGCCGCCTCCGCCGCATCACCGGCCGTACCGACGACATGCTCATCATCAACGGGGTGAACGTCTTCCCCAGCCAGATCGAAGAGGCCATCATGGTCATGCGGGAGGTGGGGAACAACTACCTCATCGTGGTGGAAAAAGACGGCGTCCTGGACCGGCTCACCGTAAAAGTGGAAGTCGGCCCTGACATCTTCTTGGACGACGCCCGCCCCCTCAACGCCCTGCGCGAAAAGATCCGCAAGACCATCCAGGCCTCAATCACGATAAACCCAAAGGTGGAACTCCACGAATCAGGCGCCCTCCCCATCTCCGAAGGCAAAGCCAAACGCGTTCAGGACAGCCGGCCTAAGGATGTATAAGCGATAAATGTCGGACCCGCACGGGTCCAGGACAGCCGGCCGGAGGTATGCATGCTGATAGTACAAGGGTATTTTGAAAAGAATGTTTTCCATCCTGATACGGATGTTAATATTCCCGATGGCAAAAAATCGGTTGTTACGGTGATCGATGAGGAAACCGGCTCTGATGAAAAGAAAAGCCTGCAAATAGCGGCGCTGGATGAATTCTTTTCAGGATTGGCCGCAGACTCCCAGGAACTGACCGAAGAGTTCGACAACGTAATCACCCAACGGCTCCAACTCCGCGAGGTACATTTTTAATGAATTTTGCGCTGGACACAAATATCGTTTCTTTCGCCCTGAGGCAACAGTACGGCGTTAAAGAAAGGATGTATGAGGCAGTTTCCTGGGGGGATCTTCTTATCATACCCCCGGTTACCTACTTTGAAATAATCCGTGGACTTATAGCGGACAATGCTGAAGCGAAGCTGCGGCTGTTCTTCAAGATGTGTGAAAACTTCTCCTATATTGAGTTGGAAAAGGCCGACTGGCTTGAAGCTGCCCGCCTTTACGCCGATTGCCGTAAACGAGGTCGTCCGACAAGCGATGCTGACATTCTTCAAGCCGCTTTTTGTCTACGCCATGATTGTACATTGATAACAAACAATACTGCCGATTTTGACCATTTTGCCGGTCTACAGATCATTGATTGGAAGGCTGGAACTCAATAAACAGGGTCAACACCATACCGGTAGGGGCAGCCGGGACGCCCACGCCCGCACGCAAAACGTTAAGCGCCTCCTCTCTTCCTCCTCTCTTCCCCCCTTCCAAAAAGCCAGCAATTCATCGTATAGCGGTATAGGACGCTCCACCAAAATGCCTCGCCGCACTACACGTGGGGCAGCCGAGACGCCCACGACCGCACGCGAACCGGTGAGCGTCTCTTCTCTTCTCCCTCTCTTCCTCCTCTCTTCCCCCTTCCAAAAAGCCAGCAATTCATCGTTATAGCGGTATAGGACGCTCCGGTAAAATGCCTCGCTGCACTACACGTGGGGGGGGGGGGGGGGGGGGGGCGGCCGGGACCGCACCCCACCCCCCCCCACAAACCGCCCGAC
>JAITMZ010000213.1 GCA_031290725.1 Spirochaetaceae bacterium | reverse complement strand
AATGGATTATGAGCGACAGAAGCTGGTTCACTTCAGTCTGAAATTGATAAGTTGCCATACTTATATAATACACAAACTGGAGCAACTCGTCAAGTGCGGCTGCGGTAAGATTTGCTCTTGAATTCTGAATTGCGGTGTTTCGTTTAACAGGCATTGCAAAAATTTTTTTTTTATAGTATACTGCCGCTATGGTGTTGTACACTTGCCGAATTAAATGCCGTGTAAAAGACGGAACTATCCTTCCCAACTACCAGACCGAGGGATCCTCGGGGGCTGATGTGTGCGCCTGTCTGGACGCGCCGGTGATAATCCCTCCGGGGGGGTATGGGCGGCTTCCCACGGGGCTGTTTCTGGAGATACCTCCGGGCTATGAAGTGCAGGTGCGTCCCCGGTCGGGGTTGGCGGCGAAATTCGGTGTGACGGTACTCAACAGCCCCGGAACAATCGACAACGATTATCGCGGGGAAGTCCAGGTGATCCTAGTGAACCACGGCGCAAAGGACTTCACGGTGCGCCACGGTGACCGGATTGCCCAACTGGTGGCGGCTCCGGTGGTTCGGGCGGATTTCAGCGACGTAGAGGAACTTTCGGATACAAAACGCGGCGAAGGAGGGTTCGGTTCCACCGGCATATAATGGCACACGACGATATAAGCTCAAAACTCGATTCACTCCGCATTGATATTCGCCGCTTACAGAAAAACGTGGCCCGTATGAGGGAAGAAAATCGTCAAAAGGCCTATTTCATGAGCTTTTTGCCCCCCCCCAGGCCGCCTGCCCGCACCGCCGTATCGGCGCGGCCCGTTATACCGCGGCATCCAAGCGCCCCGTCGTCGTCGCGGTTTGACGAAAAGGCGCAGGTCCTCCAAAAAACCCGGATGGTGACGCAAAAAGCCCAGATTGCTCTGGAAACTGCACGGCAGCTTCAGGCAGCTCTGGAAGCGGAACGTGCCGCTCAGGCCGAAAAGCTTGAACGCATGCAAAAAACCCTGGATGTGGAACGGGCAGCAAAAACAGCCCGTGTCGGGGAACTGCAAAAAGCCCTGGAAGCGGAGCGCCACTCCCTATCCGAGGAAATCCGGCAGCTTCAGGACAATCTGGACGCAGAACAGGCCGCCCAAGCGGAAAAACTACAGCAATACCAGACCGCACTGGAAGAGGAGCAGAGCCGGCATCTTCGGGAAGCCGAACAAACCCGGGACGCCCTGCTGGAGGCCAAAGATGCGGTGAGTTTGGCCAAACAGGCCGTGCTGGACGCACAACGGGCGGTACGGCAAGCGGCGGCTCTGTCCGTGGAGCCGCCGGAAGAAATCCGCCCGCCCCTGGAAAAGATCTGGCAATCCGGGGAACCAACGGGCGGCGATGGGATCACGATGTCCTCGCCGGAAGAATCGCCGGGCGGAAGGCAGGCACCCGCCGGGGAAGCGCCGGTTGAAATGCGGGCCGTATCGCCGGATGAACCAATCCCGGCGGTCATAACAGAGTCGTTGCCGGCGGAAAAAAAAACTCCGTCGGGCCCCAGGCCGACAAGTAACCGGCTCCCCCGCAACGTACTGGTCAATTATCTTGTCCGGGAACTGATGCTGTATTTTCTCATGGCTGTTTTGTTTTTTTTCCTGGTATTCTTTGTAAACCAGATTCTCCTCATGGCCCAGGACATTTTGAAATACCACGTCCCCCTCAGCGACGTGGCACGGTTAATCCTGTATTCCCTGCCTTTCAGCATCGCCCAGGCAGCGCCCTTCGCCACCATTGTGGGTTTCCTGATGTGTCTGGGCCGGCTCATGACGGACAACGAAATCCTTATCTTCCGTGCCTCGGGTCGGTCCTACAGCCTTTTGTTGTGCATCGTGCTGGTGCTGGGGCTGGGCATCTCCGGGGCATCCTTTCTGGTGAACGATTATCTCCTGCCCCTGGGGATTTCGTCCTACAACCAGTTGTACCGCCGGGTATCCGTGGCAAACCCCGCAGTGGTGCTGGAATCAAATTCGGTGAAGCGGACCAACGACCTCACCGTGGTGGTGGGGAACGTGACGGAACAAGCCGTGTCGGACATGGTGTTTTTTGATCTCGACGCGGACCGGAACCAACGGATCATCGTGTCAGGCCAATCTACGGTGCACACACCCAGCGATAAAAGCGTGCTCATGCAGATCAACATGTCCGATGTGACCGTTGTGTCCCTGGATAGGGGCAAAAAAAGTGACTACGACGTGATTACGTCGGAAAACGTAAACATGAACCTCTTTGCCTCTACGATTTTTCAGGTGAATCCCGTGCGGGCGCCCAACGAATATCCCTTCCTGGAGCTGCGGGAACAACTCCGGGAGATGCGCGCCAAGACCTCCGCCAACCGGAATACCATCAACATCTATTCTCTGGAGCTGAATAAGAAGTTTTCTTTGCCCCTTGGGGCGATTTTTTTCGCCTTCCTGGCCCTGCCCTTGGCGATCATGTTCGGCAAACAAAACGGGCAAACCATCGGACTTATCATCGGCCTGCTGCTTAGCTTCGTTTATTGGGCCATGATCATCGTGGGGCAGCGTATGGCGATTCGGAACGGCATCAACAGTACCGTCGTGATGTGGCTGCCCGACGCGGTGATGGGGGCTGCGGGCATGGTGTTTTTTATAGGACTGCGCCGGCGATGATTTTTACCCGTTATCTGTTCAGAAAATTTATTCCCATCTTCATCGGCGCCGTGATATTTTGTTCCTTGGTGCTGGTCCTCATCGACCTGATGATGAACCTGTGGCGCTATATGCTGGACGAGGTGCCCTTTGAGCAGGTGGCCACCGTGATGATCCTCTACATGCCCAAAACGATATTTTTTGCCGTGCCCCTGTCGATTTTGTTCGCCGCCTGCTATGCCCTGAGCGACCTGTACGCGCACAATGAGCTCATCGCGGTCCACGCCTCCGGGGTGTCCCTGTTCAATTTTACCTCGGGGCTGCTCCTGTTTTCATTTTTATTCAGCTTTGCCCTTTTTGTCTTTGAGGACCGGCTGGTGGTACCAACCTACGCGAAAAAGGTGGAGCTTCAGGACACCCTCCTAGGTAAAACCCAGTCCCTGGATGCCAGCCGCATCGTGGTGATCTCCAGGGGCGGTAATATTGTATACAAGGCGGACCGGTATTCCAACGAGGAACAGCGGCTGGAAAAACTGTATCTCGTGGTACGGAACAGCGACAAGTCCCTGATGGCGATTCTGCGCGCGGACTATGCGGACTGGGACGGGGAAAAGTGGCGGTTGGTAGCCCCCATCCAGTATACCAGCAAAAACGACTCTCTGGTGATGGAAGGCGGGGCTGACCAGGGGATACTGGCGGAACTGACCGAGGCCCCGGAAACCTTTCGCAACAACACCCTGTCTGTGGAGGAGGTGAATGTGGCGCAGGCCAAGGTATACATCAGCAAATTGCAGCGTTCCGGCCTTCCCGTGGCGGAGGCCCAGTCTCAGTATTACAAAAAATTTGCCTTCCCCTTCGTGGTGTTCATCGTGGTCTTTTTGTCCATCGGCCTGTCCGGAAAAACCCGTAAAAACGTGATGATCGTGAGTTTCATGCTCTGCCTGTTTTCCGCCGTGGCCTTTTACATCATGCAGATGGTTACCATGCTTCTGGCCCAGAACGGCATGATCCCCCCTATCGCCGGAGCCTGGTTTCCGGTGATCTTTTTTACCATGCTCAGTCTGGGGTTGTTGAAGTATGTCAAAACCTAAATTTTTCACGATTTTGCACAGCGACCTTTCCTCCGCTGCCCGCAGGGGGATTCTGCACCTGCCCCACGGCGACGTGAGTACCCCGGTGTTCATGCCCGTGGGCACCCGCGCGACGGTGAAGGCGGTGGGCAAGGATACCCTGGAGGAAATCGGCTTTGAAATCATCCTGGCCAACACGTACCACCTGTACCTGCGGCCCGGCGTGGAAACCGTGGAGCAGGCCGGCGGACTTCACGGGTTTTCCGGCTGGCGGCACAATTTTCTCACCGACTCCGGGGGATTCCAGGTGTTTTCCCTGTCGGATTTACGCAAAATCAGCCCGGAAGGGGTGTCTTTCAGAAGCCACATCGACGGGTCCGCCCACTTGTTTACCCCGGAAAAGGTAGCGGGCCTACAGGCGCGATTCAATTCGGACATACAGATGCAGCTCGACGTGTGTACCGCCCACGGGGTTGGCCGGGACGAGGCGGTACGGGCGCTGGAAATCACCGGTCAATGGGCACGGCGGGCAAAGGCGGCCTGGGAAGAGAAGCGGGACGGGGGCTATCGCGGCCTTTTTTTCCCCATCACCCAGGGAAACTTTTTCAAAGACCTCCGGGAGCAGAGTGCGGCCCTGGTGAGCGCCCTGGACACCCCCGGTGTGGCCATCGGCGGGCTTTCCGTGGGAGAACCTCCCGAGGTTTTTGCGGAGATGCTCGCCCACTCGGCGCCCCTTCTGCCGCGCGAAAAACCCCGCTACGTGATGGGCATCGGCACCCCGGATTTCATCCTGGAGGCCATTTCCAACGGCATCGACATGTTCGACTGTGTGCTTCCCACGAGAAACGCCCGGAACGGCTCGTATCTCACCCACGACGGACCCTTGTCCATCAAACGGGAGGAATTCGCCCGGGATTTTTCCCCTGTGGACCGGGAGTGCGGCTGCAGGGTGTGCCGAGATTATTCCCGTGCCTACCTCCGGCATCTTTTCAAGGAACAGGAAATTTTGAGCGCCATGCTGGCGTCGTATCATAATTTGTATTTCCTGCACCATCTGGTACTGGAGGCGCGGGGGGCGATTATGGAAAACCGGTTCGCGGATTTCAAGACGGCGTTCCTCCGCCGCATACGGGGATAACCGGGGGCAGGGAACGGGTGCATAATGGGATTTCGACGGCTTGGTTATGCACCGTTTGAGCCTTTTCTGTTTAACATGTAACAATTCCTGTATTTGATAAAAGTATTCGCAAAACTTTCAGCAATTCAACCGCAAAGTCAAAAAAGTCGAAAAAGCTTAAAAAATTTTAGAGGAAAAACATTACTTTTCCCCTTCCTTATTCGATTTCTTTCTGGGCATTACGCTATGAGGTCAGCCCTTATCTTCACCAGAACTGGCACGACTTACTGCTCACCAACTCAGGCAATGCCCCAGATGGTTGAATTTGGAATTGCTGTTTTGAGGTACCAGTCCCTTCCCTTTTTTCTACAAATATGCTATACTAACACTATGTCAAACCAAACCACTGAAACAAGCGCCCTTTTGGGCGACGAAGCCGTAGCGCTGGGAGCCGTCCACGCGGGATTGAGCGCCGCCTACGGGTATCCGGGCACCCCATCCACGGAGATCATGGAGTGCCTCATGGAACACGCCGGGACCGGCGGCTTCACGGCTGCCTGGTGTACCAACGAAAAGACCGCCCTTGAAGCGGCTCTGGGTACCAGTTTTGCGGGAAAACGCGCGCTCGTAACCATGAAACACGTGGGACTCAATGTGGCCGCCGACCCGCTGATGAACGCCGCGCTTCTGGGCATCAAGGGCGCCCTGGTGATCGCCGTGGCGGACGACCCCGGAATGCACTCATCGCAGAGCGAGCAGGAGTCGCGGTTCTATGCGGCATTTGCGTTGATAGCCTGCCTGGAGCCGCGCCACCAGCAGGAAGCCTACGATATGGCCCGGGAAGCCTTCGACGTATCCGAGCGATTCAGCGTACCGGTGCTGCTGCGGATGGCCACCCGCCTGTCCCATGCCCGCGCCGCGGTGCGCCTGGGCGGGCAGCGGAACCAAAACGCGCTGGACAAGAGCACGGACAAAACCAAGTGGATGCTCCTTCCCGCCTATGCCCGCCAAAACTATGCCGGCCTCATCGAAAAGCAGCGGGATATGCTCGCCTGGTCCACGGCGCACAAGTCGAACCTCCTGGAAAGCGGCGGCGGCTCGCTTCCCGTAGACACAAGCCTCGCGGTGATCACTTCGGGGCTGGGGGGGAACTATTACGAAGAAAACCTGGCGGACTTAATCGCCGCGCGGATGGGCATTAAACCGGCCCGCCTGCACATCGGGGCTTACCCCCTGCCGGTGGAATCGATACGGCAGCTCTGCGTGACGGCCAAGCGGGTCATCGTGCTGGAGGAAGGCCAGCCCGTCATCGAGGAACGCCTGCGGGGGATTCTGCCGCAAAGCATCACCATCACCGGCAAGCTGGACAACGCCGTTCCCCGTGCCGGTGAACTTGACCCGGACAATGTGCGCCCCGCATTGGGCCTTGCCCCCCGAAAAAACATCCTCGCCGCGCAGCAGGCGCTGGCGGTTCCGCCCCTTCCCGGAAGGCCCCCCCAGTTGTGCCAGGGCTGCCCCCACGGCGACAGTTACAATACAATTAAGCAGGCGATGGCGGAAATCGCCGCCACCCTGCCGGAACAGGAGCGCCCCTCTGCCCTGGCGGTAACCAGCGACATCGGCTGCTACGCGCTGGGAGCCGGCCCGCCCTACAGCGTGCCCGAGACCATCGTCTGCATGGGCGCTTCCATCGGCATGGCTCGCGGCGCCTCGGACGCGGGGGTGCGCTATGCGGTGGCGGTGATCGGGGACTCCACCTTCCTCCATTCGGGAATTACGGGACTCATCGATGCGGTGGCGGCCGACACACCCATGACGGTGGTCATCCTGGACAACTCCATCGTGGCCATGACGGGCTGCCAGGAAACCATCCTGCCTTCGTCCCAACTGCGCGGCCTGGTTCTGGGGCTGGGCGTCAAGCCTGAGCGCTATGCGGAACTGGAAGCCAAAAAGCAGATGACGGACGAAAACGCGAAGCGTCTCCGCGCCGAAATCGAATATCCCGGCCTGTCCGTGGTGGTCTTCAAGCGGGAATGTCTGGAAGCAGCAAGGAAGCGACTGCGAGCCGAAGGAGAAAAAAAAGGAGAAAAAAAATGAAATACGACGTCATCCTTGCGGGGGTGGGCGGCCAGGGTGTGCTGTCCATCGCCGCGATTATCGCCCGCGCGGCGGTGCGGGAAGGGCTGACCGTGCGTCAGTCCGAAGTGCACGGCATGGCCCAGCGGGGCGGCGCGGTGCTGGCCCATTTACGCCTGGCGGACGGCCCCATCGCCTCGGATTTGGTGCCCCAGGGCGGGGCCGACCTCATCATCAGCATGGAGCCTCTGGAGAGCCTCCGCTACGCCGCCTGGCTTTCCCCGGACGGCGCCTTGGTAAGCGCCGCGGAGCCTTTTGTGAATATCCCGGACTACCCGGCCCCGGAGACCATCGTCAAGGCGGTGCGAACTTTCCCGCGGCATCGCCTGGTGGAAGCGGCGGTTCTGGCCAAGCAGACGGGGCTCCCGCGAGCGGTGAATACGGTGATGGTGGGTGCGGCGTCACTCTTCCTGCCCCTGAAGGCCGCAGCCTTGGAGGAGACTATCACGGCGAATTTTGCGGCCAAAGCTCCCGCCGTCGCGGAAGCTAACCGGAAAGCGTTTCGGCTGGGGAGGGGAGAGTAACCGCTCAAGCCAATTAGGGGGCGGCCATGAAAAAACGTCAGACGATATTCCAAACCGTCCGACGTTTTTATTCCCCCTGTGCCTCCGTGTGAGGCTCTTCCCCAGCCCTCCTTCCCGGAAGCCTCATCCCTCCCCCTTTAATACTTCTCCGAAGCCACCGCCAGATCCTGCGCCATTCTGCGAATGGCAAAACCCACCCGCCATATCGACCGCCCATACGGGCAGCCTTTACTTTAAACCGCTTACTGTTCTTTTTTTCGTCTTTTCTTTTGTGTCGCTATCATACAACAAATATGGTTCATCTTTACCTTT
>JAITMZ010000120.1 GCA_031290725.1 Spirochaetaceae bacterium | reverse complement strand
ATCTGCCTGCAATATGCGGACGAAAAAAAAGTGCTTCACGTGTGGACCGTGGCGCCGGACTTTCTGGCCAAGGTGCTGGCGGGGCGCGCCGACACCCCCGCCGGTCCCGTGGCCGCCCTGGACCCGGCGACCCACCGGGCATGGATAGCTTCTCTGAGCGCCGCCATCGCTGAGAAGCAGGGCGGGGGCAGGGAGCCGGTGATACTGTGCCCTGAGGAAACCCGCTTTTTGATAAAGAGCAGCACCGAGCGGGAAATCCCCGCCCTGGTGGTTTTGTCCATCCCGGAGATTCCCAACGATATAAAAATCGAACCCTTAGGAGAGATACATGTTACCTAGCCGCAACGCCGCCATCACCCTGTACAAGCAGGACCGGGAAACCGGCGAGTTCCCGCTGGAAAAAATAGACGGAGAAACCTTTGAAGAATGTACCGCTAAACTGCGAAAACAGTACGGCAGCGGCGGCTACGAAATCATCACCAAGCGGAAGGTGCGGGAGGGCGGCGTTTTGGGGCTTTTTATTCGGAAGAAGTGCGAATTGACGTACCGCTTGACCCAGGACAGGGTCTTCCGGAGCAATTTCCCTCCCGCCGACGCCGGGGGGCGAAACCGGGACTTTGAACAGGCGAAACAGGATTTACTCAAGGGTCTCACCGGCGACAAAAGGCCAAACCCGGATATCATCGAGCTTGCCAAGCTGATCGAGCGAAAATTCGACACCCTGGGAGCGCGGCTGGACAGCCGGGAATCTGCCGCAGGCCCCGATCGGGACACGGTGCCGGTGATACACGGGATAGAGGACTTGCTGGAGGCCAACGAATTTACGGCGGCGGTGCGGAAAAAAATCGCCGGGCGGCTCAAGAGCGAGCTCACTCTGGAGCAGCTTGGCGACGAAACGGGGGTGCACGCCCGGGTGCGGGACTGGATTGCGGCGATGGTGCGGACGGTACCGGCGGCAGAACCAGCGGCACCAGAGTCGATGGGAAAAAAACCCCGGGTGATAGCCCTGGTGGGGCCCACCGGGGAGGGCAAAACCACCACGCTGATCAAGATGGCTGCCCAGGCGCGTAAGGGCAACAAGCTCTGCCTGATAACCATCGACAACATCCGGGGAGGGGCAACCGATCAGTTTGAAACCTATGCCAAAGCTATGGATGTGCCATCGGTAAACGCCAAGTCCGCCGAGGAGGTGCAGCGTGTGGTCTCCGGGGGAGAAGGAAAATTCGACATCCTGTTCATCGACACCGCGGGATGCGGCGCTTTTGACTTTGAGACTATGGGAAAAACCCGGCAGATGCTGGAGCTAAAGGGAATCAAGCCGGAGGTTTTTCTGGTGGTATCCGCATCAAAGAAGACCAGCGATCTGACGGCCATCATGGGCAACTACGACACCTTTAAATACCAAGCCGTGATCGTGACCAAGTTGGATGAAACGCCGCGGATTGGCAACGTGATCAGCGCCCTGGCGGAAAAGGACAAACCGGTGGCCTACGTCACCACGGGACAGTCGATTAAGCAGATAAAGGCGGCGGAACCGGAGGATTTTCTGCAAAAACTGTCGGACATGAAAGGCGGAGACCTTTGATACGCCACCCATAGTGGACTGCAAGGGGTGTGCCGTCCACAGTACCACCACCCATAGCCCACTACAGGTATCCCGCTATGGGTAGTGTTGTCACGGGTCTTGCTCCGGGGCCATCAGTTTTCCGCCGTATAGTTCCTTTGGGTGCACGATGATCCCCAGCTTTTTTTCCAGCGCCGCATAGGCGAACATCTCTGCCCGGTCGCCGATCACCACATTCACCCCCGTGGTGCCGGTACGGGCGGTGCGGCCGGCCCGGTGGATGAAAAAATCGCTGTCCCGGGGGCAGTCCATCTGGATGATGTGGGTGATCCCCGGTATATCCAACCCCCGTGCGGCCAAGTCGCTGGTCACCATCACCGGCAGCGTCCCCGAACGAAATTGTTCCAGCGCGCTCTTCCGTTCCATCTTGCCCAGTTTGGCGTGGAGGATGGCGCAGGGAATGTGCCGTGCAACCAGGCGGGCGAAGAGCTGGTCGGCGTCGTCGGCCCGGGCGGTAAAGACCAGGGCTTTGGGGGGCTGCACCGCCGCCAGGTAGCGCCGGAGGGCGTCGGCCTTGTCCCGGTGCTCGCAGTAAATCCCCTGGTGTTCGATGCGTCCAGTGAGGACCCCGTCGGCGGGGAGGAGGATCACCTCAGGCGTCTGAGATTCACCCTGGGCGGGAATGTGTTTCACCAGCAGCGCCCGGACGTTTTCCCGCAGCGTGGCCGAGCAGGCGATGACCTGCACACCCTTTCGGCAAACCTGGGACATGAGCGCGGCGGTTTCGTCCCGCTGTTCCGGAGAAAAGAGCCGGTCCGCTTCGTCCAACACCAGGGCGAAAATGCCGTTAGTTTTGAGCTTCCGCAGGGCGATCAGTTCCGTCAGACGACCGGGATTCCCCACCACCACAGGCGCATTGGTGTGGCGCAGGGACTCAATCTGGCGCTGAATGGACACCCCGCCGATGCAGAGCGCCACGTTTCGGTCGGGGATAAGTTTTTGCACCTCCCGCTTGATCTGCGACGCCAATTCATAGGTGGGTGCGGCGATGATGATGCCGGGGCCGGCCCTTTGGTCGGCGTCCGTGCCGGAGCGCTCCAGCAGAGGCAGCAGGTATGCCAGGGTCTTGCCGGTGCCGGTCTCGGACTGGAAGAAGACGTGGGAAAGCGACGCGATCCGAGGGATCACCATGCCCTGTACCGCTGTGGGGCGTAAAATGCCCTGGGCGGAAAGCTTTTCCCCGAGGCTTTCCCGAATTCCCAGGGCGTCAAAGGTGCTCAAATTTTCCATGTGCAACCCCTTCACTGCTGCTGCGCTTTATTCGCCAGGGCCGCGTCTGAGGCGAGCTGCTTGTTCCCCGGGAAGCGCGCAAGACCCTCTGCGGCAATGGCGTAAGCCCCGACGAAATCCCGCTTGTTGTATTGCGCGGCAAAGGTATTGTGGATGGCGACGATTTCGTTTTGGGTGACCAGACTGTCCAGCCGCGCCAATATGCCGGGGGTGAGGCGATCCTGATAGTGGGTCAGCAGGTCCCGGGCACCGGCGATGTCCCGTCCGCGGATATATTTGTCCAGCATATTGTTTACCGCGGCATCCACGTAATCGGCCCAGCGTTTTTCGTCCGGGTAGAGGGGCGCGGCAAAATCCGCCCAGCGGAGGGCGTCCTCTTCCCGGCGGGCGTTCACGAAGACGGCACCAAAGTTGAACAGCCTGTCCAGCACGTCGTCATGGGGGTCGGCGAAGATGGCTGAATTGGGTATCTTGCTCCGGTAGGCCAGCATCGCTTCCCGGTCAATGGCCAATGGTACCGCATCGATGTAGCGCCGGCTTTTTTCCAGCTCCGTGATGCGGTTGCTTAAAATCAGGGAAACCAGCTCCGGTAGACCGATTTCCGCCCGTTCCCGATAATTCCGGGCAGGAACATAGGCGAACCCCGTGGTTTGACCGAATCGGTCGTGAAATTCCGTGCGATTCCCCGGATCAAAGCCGTAGCGGTTGGTGGTCTCCACGTCGATGGTCTCTCCGTTGATCCGCACCGTGGCAAAAGCGTGATCCCTGGTGACCACCCCGAAAACCTCCAGCCCTGCGGCATTGGCCAGAATTGTGTAGAACACCGCGGAGGACACACAGTTGAAACGCCCGTTAGTCAACAGCACATCGATCCGGGTTTGCAAGGCCGAGTAAGCTTTGAGGTACCTGTCGTGCAGGTAGGTAAGCACGTATTCAGCCCGCTGCCGGGGATCCTCCGGAAGGGCCTGTTCCATCTGTGCGGCGGCGTCTTCCAGCAGGGCGGTAAATCGAGGGACGGAGGCAGCCTCCGGGAGACCCGCAGTGGAGGCCCACAGGGCCATACGCGCCAATTCTTGCCAGGTATACCCGCCGCTGACAAAACCGCGAACCTCCTCGCTGGACTCTAGGCGCGGAAAAGCAGCCGGTGACTCCTGCCGACTCTGGGCCGACGCGGGGAAAGCCGCACACATCGCCGCCAGTGCGACGGCACCCAGGATGAAACGATGGTACTTCATGGGGGACAGTATACCACAGGAGGCGGGGGCCTGTCAAGGCGGACATCTGGGATTCCAGCAATTCGCAATTCAACCGCAAAGTCGAAAAAGTCGAAGAAGTTTGCATCTACCGTATCCTTTTTTTTCTTCCTTTTTCGACTTTTTTGACTTCGCGGTTAGAATTTTTCTAAATTCTTGTGATCCTGCGGGTATTTCATGGTGAAAAAAAAGTAAATGCCGGCACCCTGTGCCTGCCCAGACCAACACCAAAAAACTGTTCGATGCGCATCATCCGCATGTATTGTTGGTTAAAAAATCCAAAAGCCTTTCCCCCTATTCCCTCCCGCCTTCAATACTGAGAAATTGTTCGCCAAAATTGAAGAATTCAAAACGCAGGGGTGCAAATTGTGCAACTAAGCCGCCGGACTTGTTCGACCACGTTATCATTGGCAAAGCCTGATATTCGTATCAATCGGCTGCAAAAATAAAGGTTTTTTTAAAAAAGTTCAAAAACTGCTTGACATTTTTGTTAGCATATGCTAACATATGGTAATTGTTAGCTATTGCTAACAAAATGACTCTTGCAGGAGAATGGGATGCAGAAAGTACAGACGGCAAGCCGGGCAGCAGCGTCCGGTTGGCGAACAGGAAGCGCAATGGCAAAACGAATTGTGGGTATAGAGGGTGCAGCGCATGTTTACTGCGAAAGGGGAGGGATGCCTAAATGAGTGTGGTCATTATCGGCGGACACGATAGAATGCATTGTCAGTACAAGGACATCTGTAAAAAATTTGGCTGCAAGGCCAAGGTTTTTACCCAGAATACGTGTAATTTGGATCGCCTCATAGGGAATCCGGATTTAATCGTTCTTTGTACGAATCCGGTTTCTCACGGCATGGCAAATATCGCACGGAAAGAAGCCGCAAACCGTGGGATTACCTTGGTACAGTCCCATAGCGGCAGTAGAAACGCCTTAAAAAATATTTTGGAAACATCTTTGGGTTGATAGGGTTTTCAGTAATTCAGAATTCAACCGCAAAGTCGAAGAAGTCGAATAAGTTTTAGGATAAAACCTGATTTTCCCTGTTCTTTTTTGACTTCGCGGTAAAATTTGTTCTTGAATTCTGAATTGCTGGCAGCCAAGTAAACCGCCTTGCCTCATTGTACGTTTTGTAGTATAGTATAGGTATGTATACCCTCGCAGCCCTGTGCGCCATCGGCGCGGAAAAGTTTTTAGGCACTGAACTCAAGCGGTTGGGCTTTGCCCTGAACGGCGGCGCCCCCGGTCGGGTCTATTTTTCCGCCGACGCGGCGGGCATGTACCGGGCCAATCTGTGCCTCCGCATTGCCGACCGGGTCTTTTTGCAGGCCGCCGCCTTTGACGCCCCAGAGTTCGACGCGTTGTTCGACGGAGTGTACGCCGCGCCCTGGCAGGATCTGCTCCGCAAAGACAGTCGGATTATTGTGGACAAGGTGCGGACCAACCGAAGCGCCCTGGCGTCGGAGCACACCGTGCAGGCCATGGTACACAAGGGAATCTACAAAAAGCTGGGGGATAAATGGCACATGGCGACCCTGCCGGAAACGGGGGATACCGCAGCGGTACGGGTGTACATCGACGGAGATCGGGCGCGGATCATGCTGGACCTGTCCGGGGAGCCCCTCCACAAGCGGGGGTATCGCACCCAGGGTGGGATCGCGCCGCTTCGGGAGACTGTGGCTGCGGCGCTCATCCAGATGGCCCTGTGGCGCCGGAAGACCCCTCTCCACGACCCCTTTTGCGGCGCGGGCACCATCCCCAGTGAAGCCCTGCTCTACGCTCTGGACGCGGCTCCCGGCTTCGGGCGTTGCTTTGCTCTGGAACGCCTGCCCTTCTTCGACCCTCGGCTGGCCGCACAGATTCGCCGGGAAGAGGCTGCCAAAATTCGCACCGACGTGCTCTTCCGTATCACCGGCAGCGACATGGACAATGGGGCGGTAGAACGGGCCCGGCTCAATGCGGAGCACGCCTGTGTCACCGTGGGCCGGGCGCTG
>JAITMZ010000099.1 GCA_031290725.1 Spirochaetaceae bacterium | reverse complement strand
ACATCAAAACCGAGTAGCAGGTGCTTGTTGTCGTAGCCGGGCATCGGGCTGTCGTAGATGAATTTTTCGACAGCGGACCAAATGTCGTCCTCGCTCACGCCGTGTCTGAACGCTGCCTGATTAAACTCGATATTCATGTCCATGTACTTATTATACCACATCCCCTGCTTTTGTCAAGTCATAGGTGCCTGGCACCTCCGCGTCTCCGCGTGAGGTTCTTTCTCGGAAGTCCAGCCCGCCAAACCCTTTCCCCCCCTTTGCGTCTCTGCGCCTCTGCGTGAGGAATACCTAAATCCCCTCCGCGTCTCCGCGCCTCCGCGTGAGGCTCCTCTACGTACCATACTGCCGCCTAATCTCCGCGATCTCATCCCGTATCGCCGCCGCCGCCTCGTATTCCAGCCTATCCGCGTGGTCGGACATCTCCTTCGCCAATGCTTTAAGCAGCATTTTCCGCTCCGTGGGCGCGAACAGGTTCAGCCCCTGGCGCAGCACCGAAATCTCCGTGGGGCGTTCGGATTTGCCCAGTCTCCTCGCCGGTAGCGGGGGCACTGAACAATTCCATTTTATTCGCGGCGCGGGTTTCATACCCCGCTGCTTACAGCGGGAAAAGGGTAGTGAAAAAAATACACTTTTCTTTCAAAAAAACGACCAAAAAATACACATCTGATACTATATAGTACATGGGCGTATCGAAAACTCCCCGGTTGGGCTTTCAGATATGCTTTGCATTTGCATATCACAAATGCAGTTTGAATCGGAACACTTCGAAAATTGAAGTTTTTAGAAGTGCCCTTATGGAGGTACTCCAAAGTAAATGATTCGTTTTTCTATTCGTCACCCTGTATCGATACTGATGGCGCTCCTGACACTGGTGCTGCTGGGGGGATTGGGCCTGCTGGTTATTCCCGTAGGCCTGCTTCCGCACCTGGAAACACGGACCATCCTGGTGAGCGCTTCCTACCGGGGTATCGCCGCGCCGGAGATGCGTACCCTGGTGACCATCCCCCTGGAGGACGCACTCATGTCGCTGAAGGGACTGAAGACCGTCACGTCCATGTCCCGGGACGGTCTTTCCCTGGTGACCCTGGATCTGCACTGGGCTGCCGACGCCGACCTGGCTCTGGCGGAGACCCGGGAGATCATCGACCTGTGCTACGAGACGTTACCCACGGGATGCGAAAAACCCACGGCCGTGAAACAGGACATCTCCGCCGGAGAGGTCATGACCATCGTTCTGACTGCGGGGAACGGTGACCTGGCCCTGGCCCGGTGCGCCGCCGACCGGGACGTCAAGGCGCGGCTGCAACGGGTACCGGGGGTGGGCGCGGTACGAATCCTCGGCGGACTCCGGGAACGAGTGGAGGTGGTGGTACGCCGGGACCGCATGGAAGCCCGGGGTTTATCGCTCCGGGATATCGCCCAAAACCTGTCACAGGCGAATTTCGAGTATCCCGCGGGGACTATCCGGGAGGGTGACAAGGAAATCCTGGTGAAAACTGCGGGGCTTTTTCGCACCCCTGAGGACATCCGTCAAACCCCGGTGCGTTTCGGCCGAGGCGGGATGGTAACTGCAGGGGATGTGGCGGAGGTGCGGTGGGGCACGGCGGAGAAGCGCTCCTTCTTCCTGTATACCCGCCGGGACAGCGGGGCAAAAGTTGTCGGCGGGGAGTGCGTCAAAATCGGCGTGAGCAAGAATCGGGGGGCGAGTCCGCTGACGGTGTCTGCGGGGGTGCGGCGGGAGCTGGCACGTTTGGAGCTGCTCTACGGCGGCACATTGGGAATAACCGTGATCGCCGACCAGGCGGACACCGTGCGGGAATCTCTGGCGGCGCTTCTGGTATCCGCGGGGGTGGGTGCGCTGGCCGCCTTTGGCATCGTCTTTTTTTTCTTCCGTTCGGTGCGCCTCTCGGCGATACTGGTACTGGTGATTCCCTTGTGCACCCTGGCGGTGATATTCGTGCTGGCCGTGACGGGGCGGACGGTGAACACCATGTCGCTGGCGGGGATTGCCCTGTGGATCGGCATGGTGATCGACAGCGGGGCGGTGGTACTGGAAAATCTGGCGCGGCTTCCCGCATGCCCCGATACGGGGCGTCTGGACGACATTGAGGGGGCAGTGCGGGGAGTGCGAAACTCCAACATCGCCTCCTCCGCCACCACGGTGGTTGTGTTTCTGCCCCTGTTTTTCCTCCGGGGCCAGATCAGCGAACTTTTCTCCGACATGGCCGTGGCGATCATCACCGCCATTGTCAGCTCCTGTATCCTGTCCTTCACGGCGATCCCCGCGCTTTTCGTGCTCACCCGCAGGGATAGCGGTGCCAAGGCCGGTATGGATATGCACCGGGCCGAGGCGCTCTACGGGCGGGTACTGCGGGCGGCGTTCCGGCGGAAGGGACTCATCGTACTGGCCTGGGGACTGTGTCTGGCGGCAGGAGGTGCCTCGCTCCTGGGGGTGAGGCGGGAGGTGCTGCCGGAACTGGCAACAGATTCCCTCAGGGCGGAGATCACCTTCACCCCGGGGACCACCGTGGAATATATGCAAGAATACGCCCGGCAGGTGTCGGCACGGCTTTCCGTGGAACCCTTTGTCCACGCCCTCGGTCTGTCCGGCGGCATGGAGGACGACGATTACGCTGCCCTGGCAAAGCCTCAGGTCAGGCGTGAAAAAATCACCCTGGACATCGCCCTGAACCTCAGAAAGACCACCGCAGTACAGGCCCGCCGGGCCATTTCCGCCCTCTGTACCCCCTCCGTCACCGGGACCTTCAGTTTTGCAAAAAAAAACAATCCCTTGGAAGAAATTCTGGAAACCCTGTCCGGCGGTGGAATGATGCTTGTGGCCGATTCCCCGGAGGATGCCGCCCGTGCAGCCCGATTCGCCCCGGCGATCCCCTGGGAGTGGGCCGACGAGTTTGTCTTCACCCCTGACCGGGCACAGGCCGCCCGGCTTCAAGTGAGCGCCCTCTATGCGGCGTCATTTGGCCCAGGATGCGCTGGCGGGAGTGGAAAGCGCGCCTTTTTTCCAAGGCGGGCGGGAAATCCCGGTGCTGGTGCGGCTGGAAGAAGGGGCCGTGAATTCCCCGGAGAAAATCGCCGCCCTGGCCGTGGTGCTGGACCGAGGGGAGGAGGTTTCCGCCGTGGTACCCCTCCGCACTCTGGGGAGAATCGCGATGGAGCGGCACGAGAAGGCTCTTTTTCGCTGCAACCGGCACGACGCCAAAATTATCGCTGAATGTAATATAAAAAGTAATACAGATGCCCCTGAAGCCCCCGCGTCCGATTACCAGGCACCGAGCAGAACGGGAATACAAAACATCGCGGCGGAAGAAACCCGGCAGATGCTGGCCGGCGGTGCGGCGGTGCTGGCGGGGGCACTGGCGCTCCTGTATTTGGTGCTGGGCACCCAGTTTGAATCCTTCACCCTGCCGCTGCTGTTTCTTCTCGCCCTGCCGCCGGCTTTCTCCAGCGCCTTCATCTGCCTGTTTCTTACCGGCAAAACCCTAAACTTGCACAGCGTGATCGCCCTGGCGCTCCTGTTCGGTATCGCCGTGAACAACGGTATTATCCTCTATGAAAATTGTGCAAAAAAAATCGCCGACGGAGAGGAAGGAATCGACAACCCCGCCGCAAGCAACGGGGTATATTGTTCTCCCGAAGAATCGGTCTCAGGTTTCATCTCCCTTTTTCTCCCCAGGGGGCGGGGTATGAAACCCTCGCCGCGAATCACAGAGATTGTCATCCGCTCCTGTGTGGAAAAATTCCGGGCGGTGCTGATCACCACCGGAACCACCGTATGCGCCATGCTGCCCTTCGCGGTGGACCCAGGAAACCGGAGCGATCAGTCTGCGTTGGCGGTGGTGCTCACCGGAGGACTGGCGGTATCCACGGCCCTGGTGCTGGTGGTGTTTCCGGTAATTTTTGCCCGGCACTTCCACAGGAAAAAACGGTATCCATGCCGGCTGGTTGATCGAGGCGAAAAAAGCGATGCATAACCGTCCCGTTCTGTGCGTCTGCGTATTCCTGGCAATTTCCGTACTCCTGGGTTTTGCGGCGGCGGGATTGAAAATCGGACGAACAGCGGACAGCCGATTCTTGAATTACAGCGTCCGCTTCGAGCACTATGGCACGGATGCCGCCGACCTGGAACGCACCATCGTCATCCCTCTGGAGGAACGTCTGGCGGGCATGGCCGGCCTGGCGGAACTCACCTCCACCTGCGAGTACGGCAAGTCCTGGATCAATGCGGCCTTCGATCCCACAGTGA
Organism: Spirochaetaceae bacterium; assembly: GCA_031290725.1. Taxonomy (GTDB): domain Bacteria; phylum Spirochaetota; class Spirochaetia; order Treponematales; family Treponemataceae; genus JAISTZ01. The sequence goes on along the minus strand of JAITMZ010000099.1, from coordinate 2,606 downwards.
ATCCCCGGCACACCTACCTGACCATGAGGGACTCCGTGGATAGTCTCTACCGCACCCTCCCTGGAACGGTACAGAAGCCGCGCATCTATTCGTCTTCCACCACCTCAAAACCAGTCTTCAGCGCCGCAGCTTTTACGGATACCGGGCTGTCTCCGCCAGGAACGCCGCTCAAAGCCGTGGACGTTCTTCGCTCGCATCTGGAACGGGAGGTGAAGCGCAAACTGGAGGCCATCGACGGCGTGGCGGAGGTGATTCTGGCGGGGGGGCATCCGGAGGAGATTCTTGTGGAGTTGAACCCGGGCAGACTCGCCGCCGGGGGACTCAAGGCGGATGCGGTGGCCCAGGTGATTCGGGATGCCAATGTGACCGCCCCCGGTGCAGTCATTCGGCGGGAAGGGGGCAGCGGGGGAACAAACCTGGTATTCAACACCCGCCTGGCTTCTCTGGAGGAGATCCGCGCCCTGCCGGTGGTACTGACGGAAGGCAAGGTGACCAACCTGGCGTCCCTGGCAACGGTGTCGCGGAAACACCGGGCGAATGATGGAGAGCTAGTGAATATCAACGGTCGGGAATGTGTAATCCTTCACGTTAAGCCCGCATCCGGCGGGAACGTCCTGGCAATGTGCCAAGACATCCGCTCCGTTCTGGCCGAGCCGCGGACATTCCCGGTCACCTGGCAGGTACTCTCCGACGATGGGGCTTTCCTGACGGGTCTGCTCCGGGGACTCTTCGCCGCCATATCCCAGAGCTTTGTGCTGGTAGTGGTAATCATCCCCCTGTTTTTCCGCTCCCGCCGGGTGCTTTTGGTGACGGCCATGCTCCTGCCTGTGTCGGTGTTCTGGTGTTTCGCCCTCCTGGCCCTCACCGGTTTTCCCCTGGACCAAAACGGCCTGTCCGGGGTGTCCATTGCACTGGGGCTTGTGGCGGATGGCGCCCTGGTGATTGCGGAGACCGCCGAGGCAAGCCCCTCCAGAGATGCCTTCCTGCGGGCGAATCAAGGTACGGTGCCCTCCCTGACGGCGGCGGCGGGTACCACGGTGCTGGCTTTGGCACCCCTGTTTTTCCTGGAGGCAGTGGTGCCGGGGGTACGTTCCATCGCGGTGACCATCGCTTTCATGGTAGCCGCTTCCCTGGCGCTGTCTCTGACCTTTCTGCCGTGCTTTCTGCGGGGTATATGGCGCGGCACCCCGATCAGTGGCCGCTCACCGGGGTCGTGGGTGCTGCCGGAGCGGTTTTTCCGCCGGGTTGAACGGACGTATATCCGCCTGGCATACTGCGGAGTGGGCCTGGGCGTCCGGCATCGCCTCCCGGCGCGGTTTCTCTACGCAGCCCTGGCGGCGGAACCCCTGGTGATCTTCGCACTGGCTGGAAAGGACGTGACCCTGGATGCCCGTGCAGCGGTGCTGCCCGCCTATGTGGAGTTCGACAGCGACCTGTCGCCCGAGGCGGTGGACCGCCACTCGGCTGAACTGGCCGCCGCCGTCCGCGCCATCCCCGGAGTGACCTACGCAAGCGCCGAGTCCCGAAAGGGCGCACTGGAACTGGCGATAGGCTTCTCGGAGGCTGCCGTCTCCCGCGCCGACCTGGCCCGCCGAGTGGACGCGCTGGCCAATCACTGTGGGCCGGGCTTCCTGTACGTCCCTGATGCGGCGCATCGGGAGAAAGGCCGGGTGCTGCCCGTCGAAATCGCCATCCTGGGGGACGAAAACGAGGTATGCCGGCAGAAGGCGCGGGAGGCCGCGGCAATCCTGGGAAAGCTGCCCCAGACCGCGCAGGTGGTGCTCAACTTTAAGGACCCGGAGACGGTCTATGCCTTTGCTCCTCACCGGGATCTGCTGGCTGCAGGGGGACTCACCGTGTATTCCGTGGCCGAAAGTCTGCGGTGGATGCTCTTCGGCCCGGTGGCGGACAAATGGATGGAGTCGGGCGGCGAAGTGGACATCCGGGTGGCCGGGGCGGGCAATACCGCCGCCACTATCGCCACGGTGGAGGCCCAGGGAATACCCACCTCCGGAGGCGCGGTACGATTGGCAGCGTTGGGCCGGCTCACCAGAGAACGCGCGCCGGGCAAGATTTACCGGAAGGACGCCCGCCGTGCGGCCTACCTCACGGCCCATCTATGGTCCCCGGGTTTACTCGGCGGCGGTGCGGACAAAACCGTGGCGCTGGTACGGAAGACCCTCTCCGATGCGGGTATTGGCGGTCCGGGATATGGCATATCCCTGTCCCGGGAACTGGAAGAACTGCAAGCCGGTTATCGCCGTCTGTTCCTGGCCGTTGTGGCCGGCGTAGCGTTGATGCTCCTTCTCCTGACGGCCATGACGGAAGATTTCCGTGCATCCGTGGCGATTGTGTCGATTATTCCGGTTTCGGCAGCGCTCCCGCTGGCTGCGGCGGTGTTTTCGGGACGCGCCCTGGGGATGGGGGACGTGGTGGGCATGGTGGTACTGGGGGGCGTAGCGGTAAACAACGCTATATACATCAGCCGGTCCAACAGGGCGGGCGCACGGGGCAGGGTGCGGGAAAAACTTCAGTCTATCCTGGTGACCAGCCTCACCACCATCGCCGGTGCCATCCCTCTGGCGCTCTTCGGTGCGGCGGAGTTC
>JAITMZ010000089.1 GCA_031290725.1 Spirochaetaceae bacterium | reverse complement strand
CTGTCCGGGCGGCGGCTGCGGCGTCCCAGGCGCGGTCATGGCTCGTTGCGCGAAACACCAGGCGTAGCAGCCGGGCGAAAGGCGGGAAGCGCAGTTCGGCCCGCTCGGACAGTTCGGCGGCATAGAAGCCGGCGATGTCCGACCGGCAGGCCAGGGCGATGGCACTTCGGTCGGGGCTGAAGGTCTGTACGATCACCCGGCCATCCGGAAAGAAGCGGCCCGCCCTCCCCGCCACCTGGGTAATCAGCGCAAAGGTGCGTTCGCCGGCCCGAAAGTCCGGCAGTTGTAGGCCTGTGTCCGCCAAAATTATCCCCACCAGACGGAGATGCGGGAAATTGAGCCCCTTGGCCACCATCTGGGTGCCCAAGAGGATGTCCACGTCCCCCCGGCGGAAGGCGGCTAGTTTTTCCCCCAGGGAACCCCGGCGGGAGACGCTGTCCATATCCAGCCGGTCAATCCGGGCGGCGGGGAATTTATCGCGCACTTCCTGTTCAATGTACTCCGTACCGATGCCCGTGTAGCCCACGTCCAGGGAATTACACTCAGGGCAGGTTGATGGGGGCGCGGCGGTCCAGCCGCAGTAGTGGCATTTGAGCAGCCCCTCGGCTTTGTGATAGGTGAGCGCCACGGAACAATTTTTGCACTTGAACTCAAAGCCGCAGGTGAGGCACCGAAAGAAGTGGGTGTACCCCCGGCGGTTCAAAAAGAGGATGGTTTGCCGCTTTTCCGCCAAAGCCCCGTCGATTTCTTCCCGAAGGCGGGGGGAGATGCAGCCGGAGGCGGTGCCGGTTTTGCTCAGGTTCACCACTTCGATGGCGCTTTCCTTGCCGCCGGCCAACCGCCTGGTGAGGCTGTGTCTGGTGATGACGGAGGTGTTCATCAGGTGCCATGCCTCCACCGACGGAGTGGCGCTGCCCATGACCACGGGAAACGCCGCTTCCCCGGCGATGCCCCGATAGCGGCGCAGGGCTACCTGGCGGGCATGGTAGCGGGGGGTACTGCCGGATTTGTATGAGCCGTCGTGCTCCTCGTCGATGATGATGAGCCCCAGGTCAGGCACCGGTGCGAACACCGCGCTCCGGGCACCGATAACGACCCGCGCTTCACGGCGGAGAATCCTGCGCCACTCCCGCAGCCGCTCAGACCCGGTCATACCGGAATGCAGGGCCGCCACCGTGTTGCCGAAGCGTTTGGTCACGGCGCGGATAACCTGACCGGTGAGACCGATCTCCGGCACCAGGTAAATCACTCCCTTTCCCGCCGCGAGCACGGCTTGTGCGATGTAGAGAAAGACCTCGGTTTTGCCCGTGCCGGTGGGGCCGTAGACGTAGTGGATACCTTCCTTGCCGCCGACTGTCCCCGTAATATCGTGGACGATGCGATCCTGTTCATCGGAAAGCATCCGGGCCTGCTCACCGGAGAGATCGTCGTCCAAAGGAAAGCCCCCTTCGCCGGTTTCACGTCTCCCGGAAGGAATCATGGCGGATAAAGCCTCCCCAATGGCGCACAGGTAGTACTCCGCCACCCAACGGGCAAGTTCCACAGTCCCCTGGGTGAAGATCGGTTCAATGTCCACAACCCTGCGGACGTTTTTGATTTTGCCGGGTGCCGGAGTACCGGGCGGAAGGCCGTCGTGCAGGGCTGTGATAAATCCCGTCATGCGGCGGCTGCCGAAGGGCACCTCCACCCGCTTCCCAACCGCCGCCTGCTCCGCCGTATCCCCCTCCACGGCGTAGGTGAATGACCGATTGACCGGCAGGTTCAGCAGCACGTCGATAAACCGGTTCACGGAGAATCCCCGTCCACCGTGATGTCCCACAGGGCTTCCTGATCGCCCGACGTGAGAATATCCCTGCGGTAAAAGCGAACAAGCGCCCGGGCCGGTGTATTCGCCTTGAAAGTAAACACCGTTCGGAAAGAATCTCTGCCCCGCCCCGTCCCGGCCTGCACGCGGGATGCGTAAGCCACGGCGTTTTCCGTCCGGGTTGTGTCCTGATCAGTGGAATAAGCGTCGGAGGGTGCGTCTCCAGCATCAGGGGCCGCGGCTTCATCCCCCAGGTACACCCAATTCAGACCGGGAAGCGTCACGGTGAAGGACGAATCCACCGAGGCGTGGAGAGAGTACGGGACAATCGGCGCAGACAGCAGGGGCAGCGCAGGGGATGCCTCCTGTGCGGGAAGAAGCGGTGCGGCCAGACACAGAAGCAGCGCGAACCGGGGCGGTACCGTCATTATGGTGTTTCCTGAAGGAGATTCATTATCATCTTCTCATTGGCCGAATGAAGTGCCTTGAGGGCATTTTCGTCCGGAGGGACGAACCAGCGTTGGATCTCCTCTGCGGACCAGCGGGAGCGGCGCTGCCGGTAGAGCAGGTAGTCCTCCGGCAGACCGGGCACGTCTAAGGGGATCAGGGGACGCTGTAGATTCAAGGGAGGCGCCTCGGTCACCCGCCGGGCGATTTTCACCGTGGAATCGGTCGGCTCACGAGGCAAAATCCGGGGGATCACGACCACCGATAAGGCCGACACCCCCAATATGACCAGTATCGCCGACAGAATCAGAGCCAGACTGGGCCGTTTTCTGGATATGAATGACCAGGAACGACGAAACCCAGGGGCGGTCGTTTTTTTGGCAGCGGGCCGGTGCGGCTTTATCCGAGGGAACTTGGGCGCCGTCATACGGGGATGCATACCGGCGAAGAAGGCCTTCACCCGCCGCACCAGGGAAGGCACACGAATGGAAAAAAACGACGAAATGGCCGTAACGAGCGGTATCTTCATCAGGCGCCTGTCAAGGGATTGTCCGGATACGCCGGGGTGGCCGGGGGGGAATAACCACGCCGGCTTCGCTTTCCACATCCTCTTCCACAAAGGGTGTGATGTCCGGTACTACCACACCGGGATTCCCGTCGTCCTCGGTAAAACGCAGGTCAATCTTTTTGCTCACCCCGGATTCCTCCATGGTGATGCCGATCAGGGTACGGGCCCCCCGGGCGGTGTTTTTATTGTGGGTAATCACAAAATACTGGCTCACGCCGGCAAACTCGTGGAGGGCGTCCACAAAGCGCTGTACGTTGGCGTCGTCCAGGGCCGCGTCGATTTCATCCAACAGGCAGAAGGGCGACGGATGGGCCATGTAGGTGGCGAACAGGAGCGCCACAGCGGTCATGGTCTTTTCGCCCCCAGAGAGCAGGGCGATACTTTCCAGCTTTTTCCCCGGCGGCTGGGCAAAGATTTCTATACCCGATTCCAACACGTGTTCCGGGTCGGTGAGCCGCAGCTGGGCCTGGCCGCCACCGAAGAGTCTGCGGAACATATTGTGAAAATTTTTCTTGATCCGATTGTAGGTGTGGATAAATTTCTCGCTGGCCTCGGCTTGTATCTCCGC
>JAITMZ010000085.1 GCA_031290725.1 Spirochaetaceae bacterium | reverse complement strand
TCCAGCACGGACTGCAAAAAGCTTTTCAGCACGCTGGCGTTCCGGGGGTCGCCGAATATCAGCTTGAAGATGAAGTCCCGGGTGGGGAGCAGGAACTTCCGGTGCTGGGCTTTCCCTGTTTCTTCTGTCAGTATACTCATAGTTTTTCCTTTTGTCAAATCTTTTTTGACAGCTTTTGATTTGGGGGTTTATGTACCAGAGCAAAAACCCCTACTATATATATGGAGTTTTTTTGTCACAAAAAGACACTTTTTGAAGGAAATTCAGAGAAAATTGCGAAAAAAAAAGTAAATGTAGGTACCCTGACTAGGCTACGCGTGTTCTTGCACAAACATTCCGGTTTCAGTATACTACCCATATAGGGAGAGTGAGCAGATGAAAAAAGAAGGGGAGGTGCGGATACCCTCGGGTTGTGCGCTGACGGGGATATTTTCCCGTTCAGGGAAACGCATAAGCGGCGCCGACGCCATTACCTCCATCGCCACCATGCATGACCGTTCCAACGGATTGGGCGGCGGTTTTGCGGGGTACGGGATTTATCCCGAATACAAGCAGTATTATGCCCTGCACATTTTTTACAACACCCCGGAAGCCAAGCGGGAATGCGAAGCCTATTTGGAACGCAAGTTCGACGTGATAAACCTGTCGGAAATTCCCGTGCGGAACAATCCGGCGATCACCAACATCCCCCTGATTTGGCGCTATTTCACCCGGCCTTTGCAGCTCCGCATGGAGGAAGCCAACCTGGACGAGAAAGAATACGTGGTCCGGTGCGTGAATCACGTCAATTCCGAAATCACCGATGCCTTTGTGTTTTCCAGCGGCAAAAACATGGGGGTTTTCAAGGCCGTGGGGTTCCCCGAAGACGTGGGGAATTTCTTCCGCCTGGAGGACTACCAGGGGTACTGCTGGACCGGCCACGGGCGCTATCCCACCAATACCCCGGGCTGGTGGGGCGGGGCGCATCCTTTTACCCTGTTGGACTTCAGCGTGGTGCATAACGGCGAAATCTCCTCCTATGACACCAACCGCCGCTACATCGAAATGTTCGGCTACAAATGCAGCCTCCTGACCGACACGGAAGTGATCACCTATCTTTTGGACTATCTGATTCGAAAGCAGCAGTTCAGTCCCGAAGAAGCGGCCCATGTGATTGCCGCCCCATTTTGGCAGACCATCGAAGCCATGGACGACAAAAACCGGGAGCAATACAAGTTTTTGCGGCAGGTCTTTCCCGAACTTTTGATTAACGGCCCGTTCTCGATACTTTTTGGCTTCACCGGGGGCATCATGGCCCTGAACGACCGGCTCAAGCTGCGCTCCATGGTGGCCGCGGAAAAAGGGGACTTTCTGTACCTGGCCAGCGAAGAATGTGCCATCCGGGCCATCGAAAGCGACCCGGACTGCGTGTGGGCGCCCACCGGCGGCGAACCGGTGATCGCCACGCTTAACCAGGAGGGACGAAAATGCCTGTAAATTATCTATACCCGGAGTTTGAAGTTGTGCGGAATACAGACCGGTGTATCACCTGCCGGGCCTGCGAGCGTCAGTGTTCCAACGAAGTGCACAGCTTTGACCAAGACACCGGCGCTATGGTGGCGGACGAATCCAAATGCGTGTGCTGCCACCGGTGCGTGGCTCTCTGTCCTGTGCGGGCTTTGAAAATCGTCCAGAGCACCCACACTTTCCGGCCCAACGCCAACTGGCCGGGAGACGTAATCAGCAACATATTCCGTCAGGCCGCTACCGGCGGGGTGCTTTTGTCCTCCATGGGAAGCCCTGTGGGGGGCAGCCTTACGGGAGTGCCCCTCTACTGGAACCGCATGCTCATCAACGCCTCCCAGGTGACCAACCCTTCCATCGACCCGTTGCGGGAACCCATGGAAACCAAGGTGTTTCTGGGCAAACGGCCCGCCAAAATCGAGCGCAACCCCGACGGCAGCTTCGTCACTAAACAGCCCCCGCATATCGAGCTTTCCACGCCGATTATGTTTTCCGCCATGAGCTACGGCTCCATCAGCTACAACGCCCACGAAAGCCTGGCCCGGGCTGCGGAAGCCCTGGGGATTATGTATAACACCGGCGAAGGGGGTCTGCACGAGGACTTTTACAAGTACGGCAAAAATACCATAGTCCAGGTGGCTTCCGGGCGGTTCGGGGTTCATCACCGCTACCTGGAAGCGGCCAATGCCATTGAAATCAAGATGGGCCAGGGAGCGAAGCCTGGAATCGGCGGCCATTTGCCGGGCAAAAAAATCGTGGCCGACGTGTCCGCCACGCGGATGATTCCCGAAGGAAGCGACGCCATTTCCCCCGCGCCCCACCACGACATTTATTCTATTGAAGATTTGCGGCAGTTGATTTATTCCCTCAAAGAAGCGGTGGCCTATACCAAGCCGGTGATCGTGAAGATTGCGGCGGTGCACAACGTGGCGGCCATTGCCAGCGGCATTGCCCGGAGCGGCGCGGACATCATCGCCATAGACGGCTTCCGGGGAGGCACCGGGGCCGCTCCTGCCCGCATCCGGGACAACGTGGGAATCCCTGTGGAGCTTGCCCTGGCCGCGGTTGACCAGCGTCTCCGGGAAGAAGGAATCCGCGGGGAAGTGTCCGTGGTGGTGGGAGGCAGCATCCACTCCGCATCGGACGTGGTGAAAGCCGTGGCTTTGGGGGCCGACGCGGTCTATATCGGCACTGCGGCGCTCCTGTCTCTGGGGTGCCATCTGTGCCGGAGCTGCCACAGCGGCAAGTGCAACTGGGGAATCGCCACCCAGCGGCCCGACCTGGTGAAGCGCCTGAATCCCGACGTGGGGTATCAGCGGCTGGTCAATCTGGTAACCGCCTGGACCCACGAAATCAAGGAAATGATGGGCGGCATGGGAATCAACTCCATTGAAGCCCTCAAGGGCAACCGGCTGATGCTCCGGGGGGTGGGTCTTACGGAAAAAGAAATGGAAATCCTGGGGGTCAAGCACGCCGGGGAGGCCTTATGAAACGGGTATATGTAAACGAAAAATGGTGCCTGGGGTGCCATTTGTGCGAATATTACTGCGCTTTTGCCAACCGGACTGACAAAGCCGCGCTCACCGGCGGGGTTTCGGACATAGCCAAAGCCCTGAAGGGCCGGAAAATCTATCCCCGCATTCAGGTGGAGGGGGACAACGACATCAGCTTTGCCATATCCTGCCGGCACTGCGAGGAACCCTATTGTCTGAAATCCTGCATCACCGGTGCGCTCCATCTGGTGGACGGGGTTATCGTGAGCGACAAAGACAAGTGCGTGGGGTGCCATACCTGCATCCTGTCCTGTCCTTACGGGTGCATCATGCCCTCGGAAGACCACGGGGTGATTCAGAAGTGCGATCTGTGCCTGACCAACAGCGCGGGAGTTCCCGCGTGTGTGGAAGGCTGCCCCAACCAGGCCATCGTGTTTGAAGACCGGGGCGTCCCCGCATACCGCGAACTGGCCGGAGAGGAGAACTGCGAAGTATGAATTATGTAATTATCGGCAATTCAGCCGCGGCGGTGGGCTGTATCGAGGGCATCCGGCAAGTTGACCGGCAAAGCCCTATCACGGTGTTGTCCAGCGAAAATCACCACACCTATTCCCGCCCCCTGATTTCCTACCTGTTGCAGGGCAAAACCGACGAAAAACGGATGCTCTTTCGGGATGCGGACTTCTACGAAAAAAACAACTGCGCTCTGCGCCTGGGGGTAACCGTGGAAAAAATCGACCCCAAGGCGAAACAGGTGATTCTGGCGGGGGGCGAGACAGTCCCCTACGACAAACTGCTGGTGGCAGCCGGGAGCCGTCCCTTTGTGCCGCCCATGGACGGTCTTGAACACATCCACTACCACACGTTTATGACCCTGGACAGCGCAAAGGTTCTGGGAAAAGTCCTGACAAAAAAAAGCCGGGTTCTGATTATCGGCGGGGGGCT
>JAITMZ010000210.1 GCA_031290725.1 Spirochaetaceae bacterium | reverse complement strand
CGCAACAAGTTCAGCGCCCTTCTGGACACGCTGGGGATTGAACAGCCCGAATGGGCGGAGCTGGCCGGCCACGCCGAAGCCAAACGTTTTGCCGCCAAGGCGGGCTACCCGGTGCTCGTCCGGCCCAGCTACGTGCTCTCCGGGGCGGCCATGAGCGTTGCCTGGGACGACGAAACCCTGGACCGTTCCCTCACCGCCGCCGCGGACGTTTCGCCCGAACATCCGGTGGTTATCACCAAATTCATTGAGAACGCCAAAGAAATCGAGGTGGACGCGGTGGCAAAGCACGGGGAAATCCTCTACCACGCCATCACGGAGCACATCGAAAACGCCGGGGTGCACTCCGGGGACGCCACGGTGGTGCTTCCGGCCCAGCGGCTGTACATCGAAACGATTCGCAAAATCCGCAAGATAAGCGCCCGAATCGCCCGCGCGCTGGACATCACCGGCCCTTTCAATATCCAGTTCCTTTCACGGCGGGGGGGCGTGCTGGTGATAGAGTGCAACCTGAGGGCCAGCCGGAGTTTTCCCTTCTGCTCAAAGGTCAGCCGCGTCAACATGATCGAGCTGGCGGTCCGCGCCCTCCTGGACGAACCGGTTGAAAAGCGCGTGTCTTCCGCGCTTGACCTGGAGTGGGTGGGGGTCAAGGCGGCGCAGTTCAGCTTTGCGCGGCTGCACGGGGCCGACCCGGTTTCCGGGGTGGAGATGGCTTCCACCGGCGAGGTGGGCTGCATCGGGCGCACCTTGAACGACGCGCTCCTCAAGGCGCTGCTCTCGGTGGGCTACCGGATTCCGGGGGCAAACGGGGCGCCAAAGCGCGTTTTGCTTTCCACGGGCCCCCTGGAGGGCAAACTGGACTTTCTGGACAGCGCCCGCTGCCTGGCGGACATGGGCTGCGAGCTGTACGCGTCGGGGGGGACTGCAAAATTTCTTGCGGGGCACGGTATCCCGGCGGTTCCGCTGGCCTGGCCCCTACAGCGCCGGGAGCCCAACATCGCCACCTATATCCGTGAGCGCCGTGTGAGCCTTATCATCAATATCCCCAAGAACAACCAGGCGGCGGAGCTGCGGAACGACTACCTGATCCGCCGGCTTGCGGTGGACTTTGACGTGCCCCTGTTCACCAACATCAAGGTGGCCCGGCAGTTCATTGACGCGCTGGCGGACTACCGCGCCGTCGGCCTGGAAATCGAGCCCTGGGAGACGTATAAAGTTTAAAGTGTTTTGATTCGGGGCGAAAAAAGGGTATGAAAACCGAGACCGATTTTTCGGTGGGCACTTGACCAAAATAACGGCACATGATAGGATAATGGTATGCATGAACTGAAAGAAATGGATTTCCTCGATTTTGAGGACAAAGACTTCGACACTATCCTGGAAGATGACATCCGTTTCAGGGGTAGTATGCGGTTCACCAAGCCCATGATGATCCGCGGGCAGGTGAGCGGCAGCATCCAATGCGGCAGCGACCTGGTGTTGGACACGGATTCCGTCGCGGAGTCGGACATCACCGCAGACCGGGTGCTGATCCGCGGCCGGGTAAAGGGCAATGTGAACAGCCAGCGCATTGTCGTGGTCTCCTCCACCGGCTCCCTCAGGGGCGACATCCGGTCCCGACACATCGTGCTGGAACCGGGGAACGATTTTTCCGGCTACGTGGATAAAACGTGATGCGAACAAAACGCAATAGGGTTCTCCTGTGGGCTTTTTTTCTGACCGTATTCGCTTTGTCCGGGCAGACCCCGGAGGAACCCCGCCGGGACGCCCTGAAGCTGTACAACGCGGGCCGCTTCGGGGAAGCCATTGAGGTGTGCGAGAAAGAACTGTGGGCAGATCCCAACAACCGGGATTCCTACGTGGTGCTTTGCTGGAGCCTGGTGTCTAACCGGCAGTATGCCGAGGCGGAACTCCGTGCTTCTCATGCCTGGAATTTGAACCGCTACGACCAGCGCATCATTGAAATCCTGGCGGAGGCCAAGTATTTTCTGGGTAAAAATGCGGAGGCCCTGGCCCTCTTCGAGGAGTATATCACCCTGGTGCCCGTCACCACCGGCGCCAGGATTAATGCGGCCTACTATTACATGGGGGAGATTTACATCCGTATGGAGCGATTCCAGCATGCCGAAATCGCCATGACCACTGCGGTGCGCTTTGAGCCAAACCGGGACGACTGGTGGATGCGCCTGGGCTATGCCCGGGAAATGGCCGGAAACCACTCCGAGGCAGTGAGCGCCTACGATCAGGCACTGCGGTTGAATCCCGCCTCCACGGACGCTCAACGGGGCCGCCTCCGGGCCATGTCAAACATCCGCTAACCACATGCCCGGCTCCCTGTCTCCTCCCATTGCCCGGCTGGTTACCATCGGCTGCCGGCTGAACCAGTTGGAAACAGAAGGGATGGCCCGGAAGTATGCCGATGCGGGCTTTCAGATATGCATGGAGGGCGGCCCCGGCGATGCGGCCCACACGTCGGTCTGTGTAGTGAACACCTGTACCGTCACCTCCAAGGCCGAGCAGAAGACCCGCCGGATCATCCGTGCCCTGCTCCGCGAATATCCCCATGCCGAGGTACTCGTCACCGGCTGCTACGCCGTCCTAGACAGCGACGCCCTGTGTGCCATGGATCCCCGCATCCGGATTGTCCCCAAGGCCGCCCTCACCCCCGCCGCTCCGCCCACCAGCTTCTTCGCCCACTCCCGGCCCTCGGTGAAAATCCAGGACGGCTGCGATATGCACTGCACCTACTGCCGCATCCGCTTGGCCCGCGGCGCGGCGCTATCCCTGGGCGCGGAGGCGGTGGTGGAACAGGTGCGCCGGCTCGAGGATGCGGGCCATCGGGAAGTGACCCTCACCGGGGTGAACCTGGGGGGCTACCGGGGAGACCTGGCCGGACGCGCCGTGGGTCTGACGGAACTGCTGGCTTTGATCCTTTTGCGCACGGAACACATCGCAGTCCGCTTGTCCAGCCTGCACCCCACGGTGATCGACGGCGATTTTTGCGCGGTGGTGAGCCATCCCCGGGTTCGGCCCCACTTCCACCTGTCGGTCCAGTCCGGAAGCGATCCCATCCTCCGCGCCATGGGCCGCCCCTACGACGCTACCCGCGCCAAGGATGCGGTAGATCTCCTTCGGGCCGCCAAACCCGCGCCCTTCATCGCCTGCGACATGATCACCGGCTTCCCCGGTGAGACCGAAGCGGATTTTGAGAATACCCTCGCCCTCTGCCGCGCCTGTGCTTTTGCCTGGATACACGGCTTCCCCTTTTCTCCGCGCCCCGGCACTGCCGCCGCGGCCATGAAACCGGCGATTCCCCAATCCATAGCGGGCCGGCGTGTCCGCTCGCTCACGGAGTTGGCGGTGACGGGGAAAATCGCATACATTGAATCTTTTGCGGGGAAGGAACTGTCGGCGGTTATCGAACGCGGAACGTCGGCGGAGCGTGTGCGGGGGGTAACGGCAAATTTTATTCACCTGGAGCTGCCGGCCGCAGAGATTCCCGTTGAATTACGCTTTGGTGCGGCAGACAGGCCCGCGCCGGAGATACCGGTACGGATCATTGCCCCGTTGGAAAAAAATATCCGTGGGGGCGATGAGGTTGAGGCAATGGCAAAATCTATTTTTTCCCGAAAAGCGACTTGAGCTTGGCGAAGACCCCTCTGGACGGCGCGGGCTTGGCGACGGGCGCCTGGCGGGCTTCACGGGGTCGGGCGCCGGTTTGGGGTAGGGCATCTCCTCGAGGCTTTCCCCGGCGGCGGTGGTCGTTCCGGCGGGCTTCACCCCGGCCTTCCCTGGATTGTGAGTCGCGGCCAAAGTCAGGGCGGCTGTCACGGTCAGACCGGACGGGAACGGCGGGACGCTCACCGGCGGCTTGGGTGGTGCCGCCCCGGCGCTTCCCCGCGCGGGTATCACCGGAGCCTTCCGTTTCATAGCGTTCCCGGTAGACCTTCATGCGCTCCTCAAAGTTGAGCTGCAACAGGGACTCATCCTGGCCGCTGTTCCGGCGGTGTGAAGGGCTGTCCCCGGCGGAGATGCGGCGCGGCGCGGCGTCTTCAGCCCGGCGTTCCGAACGGCGGTCAGTGTACCGGCGCCCATCGCCCTGTTCACCGCCGCGTCCATCGGCCCGGCGGCCATCCCCTTGTTCAACCCGGCGTTCCGGACGGCGGTCAGTGTACCGGCGGCCATCGCCCTGTTCACCGCCGCGTCCATCGGCCCGGCGGCCGTCGCTCCGTTGGGTGCGGCGGGTATCACTTCGGCGGCCGTCGCTCCGTTCACCCCGGCGGTCACGGCCGCGGCGGTCATCGTAATCGTTGCCGGTATAATTGTCCAGCTTGATGTAGATACCGGCGCTCTGGTCCACGGTGTCCGCCAGCTCCGGGGGCGCCTCCACCACGGGGATGGACCCGTTGATGAAGCGCTCCACAGGCACCAGGTCATAGACATCCTGCTCGCTGCAGAAGGTGTAGGCCTTGCCGCTTTTTCCGGCCCGGGCGGTGCGGCCGGTGCGGTGGACGTAGTTCTCCGCCTCGTTAGGGATGTCGTAGTTTACCACCATCGCCAGATCGCTGATGTCGATGCCCCGGGCGGCCACGTCGGTGGCGACCAGGCAGGACAGTTTGCCTGCCTTGAAGTCCTCAAAAATTTGCAGGCGTTTCACCTGCGGCAGGTCGCCGATGATGAATTCGTTCCCGATGCCGTTGATGCGCAGGCGCTTGGAGACAATTTCGCAGGTCTTTTTGGTGTTGCAAAACACCAGGACGCTTTCCGGCTTCTCGGTATGTAAAATCGCCAGGAGCAGCCGGAGCTTCTGGTCGCTGCCGGTGTGAATCAGCCGCTGGTCGATTTCCTCCACGGTGATCTGTTCCGCATCGATGGTAATTTCCCTGGCGTTCGCGGTGTATTCCCAGGCCAGATTCTTGACGTAGGCATTCAGCGTGGCACTGAAGAGCATGGTCTGCCGACGCTTGGAGTCGGGGAGCACATGGATTAATTTGCGCAAATCCGGGTAGAAGCCCATATCGAACATGCGGTCCGCCTCGTCCACCACCAGGAAGGCCACCTGGGACAGATTCATGGTGCCGGATTCCTGCAAGTCGATCACCCTGCCCGGGGTGCCCACGATGATGTCCACATTGTTCTTCAGGTCGCTCATCTGCTTGCTGTAGCCCACGCCGCCGTAGAAGCTGGCGCACTTGAGGTTGGTGCCTGAGCTTAATACCCGCGCCTCTTCTTCTACCTGCACGGCCAACTCCCGGGTGGGCACCATGATGATGGCCTTCTTCCCGGCCGCTTCCTCCCGGGTGAGCAGTTCCTGGATAATCGAAACCAGAAACGCCGCGGTTTTCCCCGTGCCGGTCTGGGACTGGACATACAGGTCGCTGCCCTCCAGGGCGGACCGTAGAACCTCTTCCTGTACGGGGGTGCAATCCACATACCCCGCGCTTTCGATGCCTTTCAACACATCGGAATGTAAATTAAATTCGCTGAATTTCATACCGGTACAGTATACCGAATCTCGTTCAAAGTGTATAGGGGGTTTGGCAATTTTTTTTTGTAATCCAGCGTTTTTTTTGCGATGCGCCGTAATTGACTCCGCCGTTTAGGGTAGGCGCGGAATTCCAGGCGCGCCTATTGACTCGCCGGTACACTCGGGGTATACTTATCGGCAAGGAGTATCGTTATGGAAAAAGCTGAATTGGCAAAAGAAAACTTTAAGGACGGATGTAACTGCGCCCAGGCGGTCCTGTGCGCCTATGCCGACGACTTCTTCCTGGACAGAAAACACGCCATGGCCGTGGCCACAGGGTTTGGCGGCGGGCTGGGGAATCACCAGGGAATCTGCGGCGCCTTGAGCGGGGCGGTCATGATACTGGGCCTGCGCTACGGGAGCCGGGAGGCCGTTGACCGGGAGGCCGTCTCGGCGACGTACCGGCTGACGCAGCGTTTGCAGGAGGAGTTTCGGGGGCGGTTTGACACGATGATATGCCGGGAGATACTGACCAAAACTTCTTTGCCCGAGGCGGAGAAGGCGCAGTTCTTCCGGGAGTACCGGCACCACGAACCGTGCTACCGGGCGGTACAGGCGGCCTGCGAGATACTGGACGGCATACTCCGGCCAACGCCCTGACCAGGATTTTTTTCCGCAATTTTTGATTCGGGGCGAGGTTTTCATATCCCGCCCCTTGGGGCGAAAAAAGGGTATGAAAGGCGAGACCGATTCTTCGGGAGAATTCTCAGCCCAGCGCACCCTCCCCGGCAGCCTCCCCAAAGCCCCCCGCCCACAAAAAAGCCCCCGGCCACGCCGGAGGCTTACTCCCCCTTCCTCATTGCTCCCTGCTCATTCGTTAGGTTACCCGCACGTGCTCCACCGTCCCCCAGGGCCCCAGGATGCCGTCTTTCGCCAGTTGCCAGCGCGGCGCGATGCTCAGCCAGGCGCCTTCCGCGTCGGGGGGAAGCTGCAAAATGGACGGCGACGCGGTGAAGAGCTGCGTGAGGGTGAGCTTCGTCACGTCGGTCACCTGCTCCGGGCCGTACTGGTAGTTCACCAGGCACCCGTTGCAGCCGGGGAGGACGGCCTGGCTGTGCTCGATGTGCTCATCCTTAAAGTGCATCCGCACCGCAAAGCCGCCCAGGTCCTTCACGTCGTAGAGCAGGGGGCGGCTGGTGGGGTCTGCCACCGGCGTGTTGGTGGTGTCGTGAGGGGTCAGCCCCAGGGCCAGGTAGTCGCTCAGGGTGAGGGTGCCGCTCTCGAATCCGGGGTCGATGGCGACCCGCTTCAGGTGCCGCAGGTGCGCCTCAAGCGCTGCACGCGCCGCTTTTGCCGCCGCGATGGTGACGCTGGTCCGCGTGGCGGGCGTGGCGGCAGTTTCCTGCGCCGCATCGAAGCCGGTTTTGAGCGTGGCGGTCTCGGCCTTGTCCGCATCGCTCACGCCCCACTTCGCCGCGTTCGTCTCCACCAGGGGGCAAAAATTGCCCGCAAAGGCTTTGAAGTCTTTGGTACGGGTGGGGATCCAGTCTGCATTATGTGCCATATTCAACTCCTTCAAAAACTCAAAAAGTAACCCCGCTCAGGCGGGATTTGTGGTAGTAACGACCCTGAGCCGTTCAGGGTGGACGCTAAAGCGTTCAGGGTGGACGCTAAAGCGTTCAGGGTGGACGCTAAAGCGCTCAGGGTGGACGCTAAAGCGTTTAGGGTGGACGCTAAAGCGTTTAGGGTGGACGCTGAAACGCCCACGCCCGGCGTTTTTCCCAAACAAAGCCCCACGCCTTGCGGCGAGGGGCTTCTTCCTTCACTAATCCCCACACAGAGCCACAGAGGAAAATCTCTTCCCCTCCGCGTGAGGCCTCTTCCCCGTTGGGGCTTAGTTGCTCGCCACCTTCAGGTTGCCGTTGCTGTCTACAGCCAAGTGATAACTGGTTGTCACGCTTCCGGTGGCGGAGTCGGCCGGGTAGTAGAAGCCTTGCTGTGCCAGGCACGCGTGATAGGCGAACTTGGCAATGTCACTCGCATCAAGAGCGGTGTCGCCTGCTTTGGTAACAAGGACAAGGTTTTGCG
>JAITMZ010000178.1 GCA_031290725.1 Spirochaetaceae bacterium | reverse complement strand
AGAGGTTTTTCACCCCGGGGTTAGTCATTTTTTCGGGATTGTCGGAGAATTTCATCACCGGCGTCAAGGTGTGCTGCCGGGAGGGGTTTGCCGGAACTTCGGTTGATTTGGCCGCCAGCTTATAGACCCCGGTGAAGGCCGGGTCGTTTCCGCCGGTGACCATCTGGGTGCCCACTCCCCAGCTCGTGATGGGTGCGCCGTCGTGCACCAGGGCGTCGATGATCTCCTCGGTCAGGTCGTTGGACACGGTGATCCCCGCCTGGGGAAACCCCGCTTGGTCCAGCAGCCGGCGCACCTCGGTGGAAAGGTACTTCATGTCCCCTGAATCCAGCCGCACCCCGAAGCCGTGGCCCCCGGCCGCCAATTCCCGCCCCACGGTGACGGCGTTCTTCACCCCCGATCCTAGGGTGTCGTAGGTGTCCAGCAGGAACACGCTTTTTCCCGGATACATGGCCGCATAGGTGCGGAAGGCTTCCAGTTCCGACGGAAAAGACATGATCCACGAGTGAGCCATGGTACCCTGTGCCGGAATGTCGAAAATTTTGGCCGCCAGGGTATTGCTGGTCCCATCCGCTCCGCCGATGAACGCCGCCCGGGACGCCGACAGCGCTCCGTCCGACCCTTGTGCCCGCCGCAAGCCGAATTCCATCACATGCCCCCGGCGGGAAGCGAGCCACACCCGGGCCGTTTTTGTGGCGATCAGGCTTTGAAAGTTCAGGTTGTTCAGCACCAGTCCCTCAATGATCTGCGCCTCGATCAGATTCCCGTGGACCCGCGCCAACGGTTCGGTTGGGAAGACGATAGACCCCTCTGAGATGGCGTACAAATCCCCGGAGAAGCGAAACGACCGCAAATAGTCCAGAAAGCCCCCCTCAAAGATACCCCGGCTGTCCAAATATACCAGGTCGTCCTCGCTGAAACGAAAGCTTTCCAGGGCATCCAGCAGCGTCCCCAGCCCCGCGAACACCGAAAAGCCCCCTCCAAAAGGATGGCGTCGAAAAAACATATCGAACACCGCTGGGCTATCCATCTTCTGTTTCCAGTAGCCCTGGGCCATGGTCAATTCGTAAAAATCCGTGAACAATGCGCTCATCGCCGGTTTTTCCATATTTTTTCTCCATAATTTATTCGTGCGCAGGTTTTCATACCCCGCCCTGTGGGACGAAAAAAAGTATGAACCCGGAGACCGAATTCCCCGAAAAAAACAACATACCCCCGCCTCTCGAGGCGGGGGTATGTTCATTACACTTGGCTGAACAGGCCGGCGATTTCCGTGCGCCAGGGTATCCGCTGTTCCGACCGTTCCCACGTGATTTCCCGGCGTATGGAAAAATGCCGGGGATCCTCTGGGTTTTCAAAATACACCAGGGCAAATTTTCCCTGACCGATATAGATAATTTTTTCTCCCTCCCGGCAGCGCTCTTCTTGTTGCAAAATCTCCATGGCACATTCAAAATGGATGGGTTCCCCGCTGTTCCGGTCTGTAAAGGCCGACGGTATGTCCTGAATGGCCTGGCCGCACCGCGGGCAGGTATGTACGGCCTGCTTGAACATCCGGATAGCTTCCCGGTTTTCCGCCGTGAACTGCTGCAGCCATACCGCGATTTCCCCCCGCCGGAGCGTCCGTTCATGGACCGCCGCTGCCCGCGCCGCCCGTTCCTGCGCCCGTATGCGCTGTTGCTGCGATACGTGCCCCTGGGCCGGACGCCCCGGTGGCAAATGCTGCTGCAGTTTATTCTGCCCGGAAAATCGCCCCGGTGCCCGCTGCTCTAGCCGCTGCTCCGGCAACGGCACCCCTTCGGGCTGCCCCTCCCGTTGTCCTATATCCCGCCGGTGATTCCTGTAATGACCGCGTCCTTTTCTATTTTGACTCATGTGCGCCTACCATGTTTTTTCAAACTCGTTGTCTTCAACCAATTCCCTGCTCAACACCGTGGCGATCCGTTGGATTGCGTTGTCAACATAACTTTTATTATAAATTTTTTTCGCAAGAATGGCAAGCCTGTCAGGCGAAAGGGTCGACTTATTTTTTGTAAATCCGGTAGATCTCATCAATCGTCTCCAAAAGCATTTTCAATATGATAGACCGGTTCCATTTCAGGCATATCCAGAACCAGCACATCAAATCGAATATAACTACAATTATATTGTCGATATAAATTGAGGAAAGATTTAGCCGTTTCTACAATTCTTTTGCGTTTTCTTTTGTCCAGTACTTTTTCCAGGGTTTCCGGAGTGCCCGCCGGCAGGGTCTTCACCTCTGCGAAGACTAAAAGCCCGTTTTTTTCCGCCACGATGTCGATTTCACCCCGGCGGGTACGCCAATTCCGCGCCACAATCTCGTAGCCCTTTCTTGTGAGAAAATCCGCCGCCCGTGATTCGCCGACATAACCTCGGGCGGTGGTGGAGAGGATGGTGTTTTTTGACCCCCCGGCGGGGTCATCACGGTTCGCCGGCAAAGACGATTTACTGGGGCGCTGCCTGGACCGATGAAGCTGCCTTGGCATCAGAGCGCTTCACGATAAGTTCTTTTATCTTCGCCGCTTTGCCCACCTTGCCGCGGATATAGTAGAGCTTGGCCCGGCGCACCTTTCCGGGGCGCATCACCTCTACCTTGGCCACCCGCGGTGAATTCACCGGGAACACCCGTTCCACCCCCACACCGTAGGAGTTTTTCCGCACCGTGAATGTCCGCCGACACCCTGAGTTTTTGAAACACAGCACCAAACCTTCGTATACCTGTATGCGCTCGGCTTTTCCTTCGATGATCCTGAAATGCACCTTCACGGTGTCGCCCACGTGAAAATTCACCGGGCCTTCTTTTTTTTGCGTCTCCTCAATCTGACTGATCAAATCCATCGTATACTCCTGAAAAGGGATTTACACCCCCAAAATTTCCTCACTCATCCGCTCCGCCTCTTGGTCCAGCAGCCCCAGGGCACG
>JAITMZ010000159.1 GCA_031290725.1 Spirochaetaceae bacterium | reverse complement strand
CTGCCGGGCGTACGATGAAAGGCTTTCCATGTAGCGCCGCTGGCCCTCGGCGAAAATGGTGTCAAAGGCGAGGGAGCTTTTCCCCGACCCGGACAAGCCGGAAATAACCACCAGCTTGTTCCGGGGCAGCTCCACGTCGATGTTCTTCAGGTTGTGCTCGCGAGCGCCTTTTACGATGAGTTTGTCCATGGGCAGGAGTATAGCATACAAATGAAGAATGAGCAAGTAGCAAGGGGCAATGGGGGAAAAAGTGTCCCACAGTGGGCACAGAGGACACGGAGGGGGGGAGGAAGAAGAAGTTATGAACTGAAATCGGGTCTTTGAGAGTCGAAATTGAGTCTTTGAGAGTGGAATTCCGAGCTCGGAGCTTCGATTGTCGGACAAGTCGGCGGCTTCCATGGCGGTGGCACGGTGGCGGCGCAGGGGCATTTCCGGCGGCGATGCGGCGGTCCATCACATACGACAATGGCACGGAAAATGCGGAGCACGAACTGACAAATAAGGTGCTGGGGACTGCATCTTACTTCTGCCAGCCCTATCATAGCTGGGAAAAGGGTCAATCGAGAACAGGAATGGGATTTTTCGAAGATTAAAAAAAAATTTGATTTTCGCTTACCTTCTTCATTATTTTCCAGTACAGGGCAACGAGCCCAGCAACGCTGGGCGGCGTCTCCAGCAAGACACAGAGGCACAGAATAAATACCTCCGTGCCTCTGTGTGGCCTTCGACAAGATCATCCACCGTCCGGTGACTGAGCCTGTCGAAGGCCAACAGCCGGTGTGGGCGTCAATGGGTCGCGCGGCGGGCAAAAAACGAGCCTATCCCCTGAATAATCGACACCAGCACGATAAGAACGATCACCGTCACCACGGTTACGTCGGTTTGGTAGCGCTGGTAGCCGTAGCGGATGGCAAAGCCGCCCAGCCCGCCGCCGCCCACCGCGCCGACCATGACGGTAAGCCCCACCAAGCTGATAAAAGTGATGGTGGCGCCCTGGATGATGCCGGGGATGCTCTCCTTGAGGTAAACCCGAAAAATAATCCCCAGCGGGCTGATCCCCATGGACTGGGCGGCCTCAATTGCGCCCCGGTCAATCTCCAGGGCGATAACCCCCTCGTCATACTCCACCCGGACGGTTTCCGCATGACCCGTCCCCTGGCGGCGCACTTCTTCGTAGGACGGGTTTTCCGTACGGCCATTGGCGTAGCCTGTTTCCGTGCGCGCCACTCCGGGAATCATCCCCAGATATTTTTCCGTGCCCCAGAAACAGCCTCCCGCCAGATAAATTACTTTCATACTGCCGGCTCAGCCCTGCCCGGCCGCCTCGTTGAATTCCTGAATCAGCGCGTCCACCTGGGCGGCCTGGGTTTGCACCGCCTGGAAAGTCTTTTCCTGGTGATACCACAGGTCGTCCAGCTCTTCCGGCGTTTTGCCCTGCTGCTCCACCCAGGTGTAGTACTTGAGGTTGTGCACCCGCTTCCGTTCCCGGTAGCCCAGTTCCAGCATGTTGTCCGTGCCCTGCCCGATGAGGGAGCGCGCAAAATCCGCCGACGCCTTGAGCGCCGTGTAGGCCCCCTCCTCGTCCTGCAGTTCCTTGACCCGGGACTGGTACATCACCGAGCTGTCGGTGAGCACCGTGGCCACCACGTCGTTTTCCCCCAGTTCATAGTACTTGGCGAACTTGATGGCGCAGAGCATGTTGGAAATCCCGGAGATGCCCATCAGCAGGAGATTGTCCAGGTCAGCCGGGGAAATCTTTGCTTCTTTTGTCAGAAATTCCCGCCCGGCCTTCTCGTTAAAGAGGCGGAGCAGCGCCATGCTGTCGCAGTCGTCGATGGCGATGGCCATGTCGGTGTTCTTCACGTTGTGCACCCAGGGGATGTGCTTGTCGCCGATACCTTCGATGCGGTGCGCGCCGAAGCCGTTGTCCAGAATCGTGGGGCATTGCAGGGCTTCGCCCACGGCGATGCGGCTATAGGGATATTTTTGCTTGAGATAATCCCCCGATCCCAGGGTTCCCGCGCTCCCGGAGGTGAGGCACACCCCGGCGAAGTTCAATCCCGGTTTTTTGGCCCGCAACCCCTCAAAGGCTTCGGAAATGGCGTCTCCGGTCACGTTGTAGTGCCACAGGTAATTGCCCATTTCCTCAAACTGGTTGAATATCATGATTTCGTCGGCGCGGGTGGCGCGGAGTTCGTGGGTCTTGTCGAAGATTTCCTTGACGTTGCTCTCCGTGCCCGGGGTGGCGATCACCTCCCCGGCGATTTTCGAGAGCCAGTCAAAGCGCTCGCGGCTCATGCCCCTGGGCAGAATCGCGATGGAATCCACCGCCAGCAGCTTGGAGTTGAACGCCCCCCCCCGGCAGTAGTTGCCTGTGGAGGGCCACACCGCTTTTTGGGAGGTGGCGTCGAACTGGCCGGTCACCAGTGGCGGCACCAGGCACCCGAAGGCGGCGCCCACCTTGTGGCAGCCCGTGGGGAACCACTTGCCCACCATGCAGATGATCCGCGCCTTGACGCCGCTGAGCGTGGGGGGAATCTCGATAAAATTGGGCGCGCCGAAAAGCCCGCCTGTTTCCACCGGCTTGTTTTTCCAGGTGATCCTGAACAGGTTCACCGGGTCCACATCCCAGAGGCCCACTTTGGAAAGCCGCGCCTTGATTTTTTCCGGCACGTTGGCATCGGGATTCTTCATCTGCTGAAAGGTCGGGATAACGATATTGTTTTCCTTCGCTTTCCGCACGTTTTTTGTCCATACGGACTTGTTTATGCTGAGGTTTATCATGTAAACAGTATAGCATACTTTTTGCAATTGTTCAAGCACTCGTG
>JAITMZ010000041.1 GCA_031290725.1 Spirochaetaceae bacterium | reverse complement strand
TATTTCCGCACGCCGCAGCGTGGGCGCGCTGCTTCCTGGGCTTGGGACGTACGCATTGACAAAAAACAGCCCATTTGCGGCGCGCCCGCCGCCCCGCGGCGCCGGCGCCCCCCCCCGCCCCCGCAAATGGGCCGTTTTTGCCGATGCGCAGTGCGGCACGCAACGCTATCACGTTACGGCGTGTGGAAATAGGGACTGGAAACAAGGCGCTAACAGTACTCATAAAAACAGTATAGCACCGCATTTCCCCTCTTGTCAAGGGGTTTTTAACAAAATTTCACCGAATTTTTACAAAAAAAGAACCTTTACCAAAAAGCCGGAAGGCCAAATAGAGGAATAGAGGAATAGAGGAATAGAGAAGAGGGCATAGAGAGGATTTGGGTTTGGTAAAAGGCTGGGAGTCCTGCCAATCTCTATTCCTCTATTATCTGTAAAGCCGGAAGGCCGCACCGGCAGTAGTCTTTGTGGAGGGACTAGGGCGGGGGGCGGGCGGGCGGGGGAGCCCTAGTCCCTGTTCAGCGCTTGCCGTGGGCGCGGAATTCCAGACGACTCCATATGAATGCCAGCGCCACCCCCGCACCCACGGCCATGACCAGGTCAAACACCACGGTAAACGCGAAGGTGACCAGGAGTACCACGGCGTCGCTTCGGGATGTTCCGCGAATAATGCCGATACAACGCCGCAGGCTGCTCATGTCCCAAGCTACCACCATGAGTACCGCCGCAAGACACGACAGGGGAATCGCCGAGGCCGCCCGGGAAAAACACAGGATGAACAGTACCAGGGTGAGGGCATGGACCATCCCGGCCACTGGGCTGACCGCACCGTTTTTGATATTGGCGGCGGTCCGGGCGATGGCGCCGGTGGCCGGTATCCCCCCGAAAATCGCCGACGCCATGTTTCCAATCCCCTGACCCACCAGTTCCATATCGGCATTGTGCCGGTCTCCGGTCATGTCGTCCGCCACCACCGCCGAAAGGAGGGACTCAATGGCCGCAAGCAGGGCAATGCTGAAGGCACCGGGCAATACCCCTCGGAGGAGGGCCATATTCATCGCCGGAAGTACCGGCAAGGGCAGGCCGGTGGGTAAACCGCCGAACCTGGTACCGATAGTCTCCACCGGCAGGGCGAGCGCCCGGCATACTGCGGTTACCGTCACCACCGCCACGGGAGCCCCCGGAATACGCGGGGCAAAGCGCCGGAGCAGCACCATAATGCCCAGAGTCCCCAGACCCACCGCGCAGGCGGCGGCGTGGAAAGTGGACGCCTGCGCCAGGTAGGCCGCCCATTTTTCAAAGAATTCCGGCGGGGCGTGGGGGAGCTGCAGACCGAAAAAATCCTTTACCTGCTGGGAAAAGATAATCAGGGCGATCCCCGCGGTAAAACCGGTGATCACCGGGCCGGGGATATACTTGACCAGCCTCCCCACTCCGGTGAGACCCATGACGACCAACAGGATTCCCGCAAGCAGCGTGGCCGCCAGCAGGCCGCCGGTACCCTGGGATGCCCGCACGCCGTAGATAATCACCACGAAAGCCCCCGTGGGGCCGCCGATTTGGTAACGGCTTCCCCCAAAAGCGCTGATGCAAAAACCTGCGGCGATGGCGGTATACAGGCCCTCCGCCGGAGTGCCCCCGGAAGCGATGCTGAAGGCCATGGCCAACGGCAGGGCGACCACCCCCACAATGATCCCAGCCAGACAATCCCGTGCGAACAATGCCGCACCGTACGAGGCCTGGGACGAACCTTGCCCAAAGACGGAACGCCGGGAGAAAAGCTCAGCGCTTCGGGGCACAAAATCACGGAACGACTTCATAGGGGTAAGTATAGCGTATTTTTTAGATGCTTACAAGGCTCAAGAGTGAGTTTGTGGAGCAAACTCGGTCCTAAACCCCGCATAGGGCCTGTCTACAACAGGTCGTCTATTTCCACAATATCGTCGAAAAACTCTTCCAGGTCGCCAAAGCTCGAGTCGTCTTCCGTGGAAAAATCTCCGTCTTCACCGTCACTTTCCGTGCGCTGGAAGGATGAAAACACAGCGGTCATCCTGGCCGATGGTACGCCGTATACCGTATACTCGTTTCCGGCGGAATCAACGGCAAGGATATCCCAGTAGGCAGAAAAAAGGAGCGGCTCAAACAAAACGGCTCGGCGCTGGCCCCTTTGTATACCCGCACCGCTCAATAATTCGTCGCCTTGCAATTTTGAATAGGCCGGAAAACAATATATCTCTTCCAATGTCCACTCGGTTTTGTTCACCACCGTGAGCATGAGGAACTCCGGTGTCTCCGCCCCGTCGCCCTTTCCCGTCGCGCAGGATACGTACAGAACCAGCAAGGCAAGCGCACCGGTACATATACACATATTTTTTTGTTTCATAGTATCTCCTAGGTATTATATTGTATGAGATTGGTCTTTTTTGGTCACTTTTTGCAAAAAAAAATGAAAATTTGTGGATTTTTTATATTTTTTTCAGTTCTCGCTCCCAGGCGCCCGCCGAGGCGTCGCTGGGCATGCGCCAGTCGCCCCGGGGGGACAAATTGACGGTGCCCACCTTGGCACCGTCGGGCATGCAGGAGCGCTTAAATTGTTGGGCGAAGAAACGGCGGTAAAAGGTACCCAGCCAGACGCGGATGGTCTCCGCCGGTATGTCCGTGAAGGCTTGTTTGGCCAGGAAGAAAATTTTCTCCGGACCGAACCCCCAGCGTAGCGTGTAGTATAGAAAAAAATCGTGGAGTTCATAGGGGCCCACCAACTCCTCGGTTTTTTGGGTGATGGCGCCTTTTTCCGGGGGGAGCAGTTCCGGGCTCACCGGGGTGACCAGAATGTCCCGAAGGGTGCCGCTCAAGGGGGAATCATCCTGTGCGGCGGCTTCATCGGCGAACCATTCCACCAGGTAGCGCACCAGGGTTTTAGGGATAGACGAATTGACACCGTACATGGACATGTGGTCGCCGTTGTATGTGGCCCATCCCAAGGCGAGTTCGGACAGGTCGCCGGTACCGACCACGATGCCGTTGGTTTGGTTGGCCAGGTCCATCAGCACCTGGGTACGCTCCCGGGCCTGGGCGTTTTCGTAAACCACGTCCCGCACCGCCTCGTCGTGGCCGATGTCTGCGAAGTGCCGGCGTACCGCCTGTTCGATGTTCACCTCCCGGAATTGGGCCCCCAAAGCGTGCGCCAGGGCCACGGCGTTCTGATGGGTGCGTTGGCTGGTGCCGAAGCAGGGCATGGTGACCGCCAGGGCATCCTTCAGCGGGCGGCCCAGGATGTGCAATGCCCGCACCGTTACCAGGAGCGCCAATGTGGAGTCCAGGCCGCCGGAGATGCCGATCACCGCGCTCTTCGCCCGGGTATGGTCCAGGCGTTTCACCAGACCCTGGGATTGCAGGACGATTACCTCGGCAGAGCGGCGAGACCGGGCGGCCTGGTCGGCGGGCACAAAGGGGCGGCGGTCCACGAGCCTAATGAGGGACGGGCCGGCGGGAACGGTAAGGGTGTTCGCGCCTTTTTCGGCGGCCTTGTCGCTAAGCCAGTCGATGACCACTCGGCGGTACGGTGGAATGCCCGCCCGTTCACCGCACTGGGCGTAGGTGATCATATGGCGGCGCTCCTGCTGGAGGCGCTCGGT